>JADHNQ010000028.1 GCA_016779425.1 Pseudomonadales bacterium
AAGCTGGTAGAACGGTTGATGCATCGCATCAGCATATTCGGCAGTCATAGCATTCGGATCCTTGCTCCGAACTGAGCCAGTCGTCATATGCGAGGGCATGGGACTAGAAATTCTCGAAAAGCGCCTGTCGAAGCATGAAAAAACCACACACTTTCGAATGTTACCGAGCCTCACTTTTTCGCAGTTTCGAAATTGATTAGTTGATCACAGATTCAACAATTGAGGCGGCTTAACACTTTCGCTGACCCTCAAAAACCCCCCTACTTCCCAAACTCGGCGCTGTTTGATCCGAGCACCAAACAGTGAATTTAATCCAGTGAATTTATGTTCTAAAAAAACACATTTTCACGAGAATGAGGAATCCTAAATGGATCACCACTTATTAGAATTTTTGCTGGTTCAAGGCAAAAAATTGACACTTTTAGCGCCGGTCGCCGCATTGACCCTAACCCTCTCTCTTGCGGGCTGCGGAGGCGGTAGCGGAGGCGATGAACCTGCAGCCACTCAAAACCCCATCGGTGGCGGCAGCACCACTGTTCCACCCATGACAGCCGCTGGCATAACGGTTACGGCCAATGAGAATTTTGCGGACAGCAACTTCGTCGACGTAGAGAAATACAACCAAGCAATCGATAACTACAACACAGCCGGCACCTCTTTGGCAGGAGGCAACCCGTGAACACAGGTTATTTATTGTCGTCACCACGAAATTTGGCAGCTCGATTTTCAGTGATGATGTTAACGGTGGTGATGACCAGCATCTCGGCGCATACCTCTGCCGAATCAGGGTCAATCGCTGGTGCAGAACCTTACGACTCTGCAGCAACCTACCCCACCCCAGGAACCAGGGTCTCCTATACTGAGGAAGACGCACTCGGCGTCATAAGGGCGGCGATCTTCTCAAACTCTTGGTACATCAATCTAGGCAACGCGCCTACCTTCTACCCCAGTTCAACCGGCTGGGTAAAAGTTGGGCCGACGATCATTCTGGCCAACGCTGAAGATACAACCGGCACCATTGAAAACAATCCTGCCTGGAATGCTAACGCCGCGTACACGGGCGGCAATATCGTCTCTTATGAATCCCTCTGTTATCGAGCGAAGTGGTGGACTAGCGGCGACATACCCAACAGCGAGGGTTCGCCTTGGGAGGTCGTAGACTGCGAACAAACCGAAACGCTAATTGATCCAAATCAAATTATTACAACGACGGCAGGCGATGAAGATTTCGGCGATGACGATGGCGATGGCAGTGGTGGTTCAACGGCAAGCGCTCCGACAGACGCGATACCTCAATGGGCGGCAGAAGGCGTCTATATCGGCCGGTCAATCGTTCAGTTCAATGGCGCTTGCTACAAAGCCAATTGGTGGACTCAAGGGGACGAGCCTGTACCGGCAAGTCAATTGACCAATATCTGGGACTCTCCCTGGGAAGAGGAAAACCCTTGCCCGACCCAACCTATTGCGCCACCAGACTCTGGTAGCGAAAGTGGCGCTGGCGGCAGCGGTGCAATCGATAAAATGCCGGCACCCATTCTCGTCAGCATGGGCGAAAATGACGAGTCGGATCTGGCGGCCACAGAAAAGGCCGGTGAAACGACGGATAATCTAGTCACTCCAGTCGTACCGCCAGTGGTTCCAGAGCCCATACCCAGCTCGCCAAATCGGGCTCCGGCGCCACCTACAGCTTTGCCCGCTGAGGGATATGCCTTTCTGCGACTGGTTAGCGAAGAGCATTGGAACTGGATGTTCCCTTTGCGCTCCGGGCGATATTTTCCACCTACCGAGGGCGGCGGCACGCGTAACTCCGAGCCATTTGCCAACCCTGACGGCAGCACCGACACATTTACGCTGGATGCCTTTATTCGAGCCACCCTTGCCTACAACGCTTGGGCTGCCGCAAACGGCTATCGACAGTTTTTGAACCAAGGCTCAGTAAAGCAGCAGGCAGAGGAGTTTTTAATTTTTTGGGCGAAGTCTTCGCGAGAGACATCCGGCTCTTGGTCCACGGCAAATAGTCCTTGGATAGAAAACTATGAAATTGCCGGTGAGGCAATTACAGCCTGGAAGGGCGGACTGTATTGGGTTGAGGAGGTGGGTTACTCGACAGACTCTGCTACCGGTCGAAGCGCCGCCATAAACTACGTGGATACCGGTTCCACAGCATTTCCACCAGCGCCCGGGCGATCCTATTACGGTCGTGGAATCATTCAGCTCTCGTGGAACTACAACTATGGTGCATTCAACCATTGGCTGTTTGACAACGGGCTGTTTACTGACGTGATCACAGAACGCGACACGCTGCTGAGGTTCCCCAATTTGGTCGCCGAAAACGGGGCGCTTTCTATTCTTTCAGGCATTTGGTTTTGGATGACGCCTCAGGGTGCTAAACCTGCTTCTCAAGATGTGGTTTATGGCGACATAAGCAACATTTCTCAAACTACTCAGGATCTTGGCTTGCCTCAAACCAATAATGCTTATGAGCCCGCCACGGCCCAAGGAGATACAACGGATCCGGAGGTCTTTGCCTATCGTGTGGGAACGATTATCAACATCGTGAATGGCGGCTTGGAGTGCAATCGAGCGGCAAGGTGGCACGGTGGGCCACCCCAGCGGGTCTCCTATTACAACGCCTACGCTGCTTATTTTAACGATGAGCTTGGTGTTGGCGCGGCGAGAATCCCTGAAGCGACTAACGTCTGGAACGTCAGCGTAACGGATGAGTCACCCGTGTCTTTGCAGAGCGCTACCTGCTACAACCAAAGATCGTACTACGGCTGGTAGTTTAGCTGTATCTCCGATCGGCCCACGTATCCTAATTGCGTGGGCTTTTCCGTTTATAAACAGTTCGCCACATGAGCATGCCTCGCGCGGATGTTTCGAAAACAGCTCCACGCCTAAAAGATCAGGTAGCATTCTGGCGTGCCACTCTTGCAATCGTCGCCAGCAGCAGCATTACAATTCTTGGATTCGATTCGGAGGGAGTTGGATGATCACGGTCTTTGGTTCGCTGAACGTGGACTATATTTTTCAGGTTCCGCAGCTACCCGCACCGGGAGAAACCGTACTGGCTTCGAATATGCAGGTACTACCCGGCGGCAAGGGCGCCAATCAGGCAGTCGCTGCGGCGCGGGCCGGTGCGAAGGTACGCATGGTGGGCGCCGTCGGCAGGGACGGCTTGAGCGAGATCGCTCTTGCGGGCCTGTTAGACGCCGGCGTAGACACCAGTGCAGTCGCACAAAGCACCAAGCCAACTGGTACCGCTGCAATCAATGTGGACGCACAGGGAGAGAATGCGATTACCGTATCCTCTGGGGCCAACCTTGATGCAAGAGGCGACTCGCTCGATGAGAAAAATCTAACTCCGCGCACAACTGTGTTGCTACAAATGGAAGTACCGATGACCGCAATGGCGGACCTCATCCAGCGAGCCCGTAAAAAGGGGGCATGCATCGTATGGAACCTTGCGCCCATGCAAAGTGTCGATTTGGCCCTACTCAAACAGGTCGACTGCCTGATTGTTAACGAGGGCGAGTTAAACCAACTGCACTCAGAGTTTCACCAAACGCGGGAACCAAACAACTACTCAGCCAAGGATGTTGAGCAGAAAGCTTGGGACATTTTTACGCTTACCCGTCAATCTGTGGTCGTCACCTTGGGCGCCAACGGGACCCTAGCCGTACACAACAATACCCTGCTAACGGTGCCGGCACTCGCCATTTCACCCGTAGATACCGTGGGGGCTGGAGATGCCTTTACCGGCGCATTTACTGCAGCCTTAGATCGGGGCGAGACATTTCCGGTGGCGCTGCGTTGGGGCAATGTGGCCGGTGGGCTAGCCTGCCTCGAAACTGGCGCGCAATCTTCTCTGCCCACTGCAGCACAAATTTCTGAGCATCTTGCTGCCCTCCCCGGTGCTTGAGCGCAGATGAGGATTTACCCGCCGAATCATAGCTGCGAACATCTATACCGCTATGCACATTGGAGGCGAAATGAGAAAAACAACAATACAAATTCTTCTGCTCTTTACGGCCTGCTTTGCTGCCATGCACGCAACGGCCCAACGCGATCTTCCCGAACTCAATACGAATCCCGGCACACTTTCCCTGGTCGAATTTCAGCGTCTGTTTGAAGCGTCAAAGCGTTGGGGTGAGTTTGGCGACGATGACCAACTCGGCTCGTTAAATCTCATCACACCGCAAACCCGAGTGCAGGCGGCTTCTCTCGTAGAGAGCGGTATTAGCGTCAGCTTGGCCAATCCGTTAAGCAAAACCGTTGAGGGTAATTTTATTGAACCCATTGGCCACACCACCTTTGTTTTCGATCTACCCCCGGGTTTCGACGGCGGCGAATCTGCCGCCGGCGACGTTTTCAACATTAATTATCATGGCGGCATTCATTCGCATATGGATGGTGTTGCTCACTTTGGTTGGCGAGGCAAGCTCTACAACGGCTTTGATTTCGAACCGGGTAAGGATGGCTTTGCAAACGTTGGCGTAGAGCATATCGCCCAGCACGGCATCTTTGGTCGAGGTGTGCTCGTGGATTTGCCACGTCTTTACCAGATCAATCATCTGCCACCAGGAACTGTGATTGAAGCCGAGCACCTGGAAGCTTGGGAGAGGCACACAGGCACTACCATCGGTTCAGGTGATATCCTGCTGCTCCGTGTAGGACGCTGGCAAATTGCCAAAGACGATCCCGATTACGACGCACTGGAGGCGACAGCCGGCATTCATGCATCAATTGGCCCCTGGCTTAAGGCACGAGGTGTTGCGGCCATTGGCTGCGACGCGATCAGCGATGTTATGCCAAGCGGTGTGGAGAGCGTATTTAATCCAGTCCATACGTTGGCTAACGCGGCTCTGGGCATGCCCATTTTCGACCATCTGCAGCTGGATCAGGCCGCGCAGATCGCTGCTAACTTGAACCGTCAAACCTTTTTGTTTTCGGCAGCCCCTTTGAACATTCAGGGCGCGACTGGGTCACCACTTACACCCATGGCTATTTTCTAGCCGGGCATTGCTGGCAGAACTTATAGCGCCTAGGCAGAGTTTCTGAAGTGCTGGGTATAGGCATCCAGGTGCTGGCTAAACTCCGGCCTCTCAATCAACTCTAGCAAGTGCGCGAAAGCGCGGGGGTAAGCTAGTTCTAAACCCGCGCTGACCATGGGCAGCGAGAGTGTTTCCAACCCTTTGTTCATCAAGCGTTCACGCAAGAACTGGCTCACGTCACAGGCAAAGGCAATATCCGCAATGGTGAGTACGTCACCAGCAATGTGCGCGTTATGTTCAAGAGCTCGTTCAATTCCCTCTAGATAAAACTGAAAGGCACCGGCCATACGTTCATGCAGTTGCTGCGTCATATCGTCCATGCCCAGCAAATACACCTGAGCTTCACGACCAAAAACCAGGGTCGCATCCAAAAAGCTGTCGACCCGGGAAGCGTGCATGGGGCTACCGCCATATAAACCCCCGCTGCCTTCTACCGACCGGGCCACGGCCCGCAATATGCTGTTGGACTCAAAAACACCAACGCTGCCATCCGGACTGAAAGCCGCAGGCACCGTGCCATAGGGCTGAGTACGCAAAAAAGCATCTGTTTTGAACAACGTTCCAGAAAAGCCGCGACGGCTAGCGCGAGCGTGCGGACTTTCGTCCGTGCGCTCCTGCTCAGAAAGTTCACGCGCATCAAAGTCCCATAGCCAGTTACCCAAGTGTTTGGGCTTATCGCCAATCACCTCGACAGTGACACCCAAATACTCCGCTGCGATCAGTGCTTTCCATACACGCGGGTTGGGCAAATAGGAGAAAATCCTCAGTACGCTGTTACTCATGGCTACCACACCTCTCCAAAGGGACGAATCACGGATTCAAAAGACCAGGCACTGCGCGGTTGGTGCGCAATACGGAACACTTCGTCCGCAATGTCTGCGGGCTGACAAAAAAAATCATCTGGCTTGTCGGCGAAGAACTCACGAGTCCAAGCGAGATCGATCACCGCGTCGATAGCGACATAGGCTGCATGCACACCCTTCGGCCCTGCCTCTCGGGCAATACTTTCCAAAAGAATACGCTGCGCTGCCTTGGTTGGAGCAAACCCAGCGAATCGTGCCCTGCCTCGATAAGCCGAGGTATTACCAGTGCAAATTAAAGCGCCTTCTCCGGCAGACTCCATGTCGGGTATCAGTTGTTTGGCCAGCGCTAGGAGGGCCATGGTGTTGATTTCGAATGCGCGACGCATATTGTCGGCATCGATCTCGGCATAGGTTCCGCGCTCAGCACCAACGGCATTGTGAATGACGACTTTGGGTGCTCCCAAGTTCTCGCGCACATCGTGAAGTGTCGCGGTTAACTCAGCTTCGTTGGAGACATCGCAGACGAATGCATGGGCGTTAGAGAGCGTTTCGTTGATTTCAATCAATCGCTGCTCAGTCCGGGCCAGCATTGCCACCGCATATCCTGCGCCAGCAAATCGCTCGACGATAGCCTTGCCGGTGCCCGGCCCCACCCCGGTCACTAAAACCACATCACTCACTTTAACCCCCGTGACAGCTTCGACAGCGTTAAGACTATCAACCAACCTAACGCCCAGGCCAAGAGGTAAAACAGGTTTTTCGCGGTCAGGCCGTACGATACGCAATGCCTAAGTCCAGAGCATTTGCCCCGGATCAATCTGGGGTAATGGATCGAATCCTAGGCGACGAACTGATCCCAAGGTCCAGTGATCGCCAAGGTTCGAGTCGGCGCAAAAACGTTAACAAACAGCACCTGACCGTCAGGCGAGAAACACGCCCCTGCCAGTTCCGTCTGTAGCCTGAGTCGGGCCATATCATAGGGCAGACCGGCAGTTGTCAAACCACGCAGGTAATTATCAACAACGTCCGTGTACTGATCTTCGCAGACAATCAGGTGCCCGTTAGGGGCGACGGTGAGGTTGTCTCCGCTGTTAAAGACGTGATGCGAACGGCTTTCGAAAAACAGCTCCACTGTGTCAGACAAGCCATCTCTGCCGGGGCTCAGGCGAAACACTTGTCCAACCTTCTCCTTGCCGCCATTGGTAGAACAGATGTAAGCCTCGTTCTTACCCATATGGATGCCTTCGCCTCGCGCAATGACGGCAGCACCCTTAGCAGCAGCTTGATAACGCAAGTCATCATTTGGGGATTCGACATCTTCAAGATCCACCCAGCGGGCCTCAAACCTGTAATTCGGGATCATATTTTGCGCGCCCCAGTTACGGGTATCCTTCGCTCCCTCAATGACCATGGCCTGTAAGCGACCGCCAGCCTGCAGGTTTCCGGGTTGCGCTGGAACAAAGCGATATAAAGCTCCGTCCTCTCGATCTTCGGTGAGGTAGACGAGCCCAGTGCTCGGATCAACGCAGGCGGCTTCATGATTGAAGCGGCCCATCGCCCGAAGCGGCGCGGGATTTGTCAGCCCAGCAGCACTCGCGGGCACTTCGAATATCCAGCCATGGGAGCGGCCAAGGCCATCGCCGTAGCGACCACCGGGACTCACCGGCGCTTCTTCACAGGTAAGCCAGGTGTTCCATGGCGTGATGCCACCAGCACAATTTCGAATGGTTCCGCCCAGGGATCTAAATTGACGTTTCACCGCCAGAGATTGACTATCCAGCACGATGTGCGAGGTGCCGCCTGGCAGCACGCGGCCATTGCGAGTGTCAAAACCCTCGGCAATCTGGCTTCCATCATCATCGTCGGGCCGCAGTTCGTGGTTCCGCACCAGAATGAGTTCGCCATTCTCGCCCTGAAAACAGCCCATACCGTCTGCTTTATCTGGCACTGGGGTGCCATCGTTCATCAGGTCTCCCAGCTGGGACAGTACGCGATAATTAAAACCCTCAGGCAAGTCGAGCAAGCCGTTTGGATCTTCTACCAAGGGGCCGTATCCGGCGGCACGCGGCGTCTGGGTCAGACCGCGATCCGTGCAACCTAGCATGGCGAGGGCGGCAAAGGCTGTTCCTGTTTGTCCGATAAACCGACGGCGAGATATCACGCGATTTTCTCCTATGCGTTTGATGGCTTGGTTTTTCTGCCCAGGTTTCTGAGCGCCATAGCTAACGAACCTGCTTTTTGTCCAAGAGCTGGTCAGTGGTTAACCCGCTCCTGTGCCTGACGTTATTCGAGTCAGATGACACTTCGAAGACAACATTAGCTCGTAGGGGATGAGTTGCAGGAACGCACTTTTGGACAAATCTGCCCTAACCCATCGGGACGAGCCAAACTACTGTCGCAGGAGAGGCAGCGCCGGATTTACAGGTCTTGATTGAAGACCGGTTTGCGCTTTTCCATAAAGGCTTGCATGCCTTCGAGAGAATTTTTTGAGCCACGATTGGCTGACACCGCAGAGACTTCATCTGCCATGGACTCAGCCAATGTCTTGGTCTCGAATCCCACCACCACGTCTAACATCGACTTGACGGCTTGGCGCGGTTGGGCTGACAACTCTTCGCCCAGCGCCTGAGCGCGGGGTTTTAGTTCTGCAATGGGCAGCAGCTCGCTTACCAGACCGATTCTATAGGCATGCGGGCCGTCAATTTTTAGGCCCCGAAGAATCATATCAAGGGCATGACTGCGGCCTACCACCCTTGGCAGGCGAGCGGAGCCGCCCCAGGCAGGCACGCTACCCAGATCCATTTCCGGCAGGCCAATTTGTGCACCTGTGTCAGCGGCTAAACGAAAGTGGCAGGCAAGGGGCAGTTCCAAGCCACCGCCGAGGCAAAACCCAAAAAGCGTCGCGATTGCCGGCGTGCCGCCGTATTCGATCATGTCTAGCACTCGGTGGCGCTGGCCGAAGAACGCCTCCGGACTACCTGCGCGTTTTATGCCGTCTGGAATTTGCCGTAGATTCATACCCGCCGAAAAATTGGCCTCACCTTCGCCGGTGAAGACCATGGCGCGGATCGCATCATCGGCGAGCACATCAGGTAACTGCTCCTCTAGCCGATCAATGTAATCAACGCTCATCAAATTCCATGGGGCATCATTAATGCTGAACGTCGCGACGGCGTTCGAAACGCTATACAGATAGGGATCTGACACGGCCTTATTCCTCTCGATTCGATTCTGGGATTGCTGTTTTGACTGCGCTCGCTCCCGATCTCAATCAGCCCGCGCCAAGCCATATTGGTCCAATCGCCAGCGTAACGTCTTAATTCGATCCTGACCAAAGAAGGGCTCCTCTCTGACGACCATGGTCGGCACACCCCAGTGACCTACTGCTGCTAGTGCGCGCTGGTTGTCCTCTACTTCTGACAATTGGTCGCCGCCCTCTATGGCCGCGTCCAGCTCCGCAAGGTTCAATCCAGCCCGCATCGCCGCCTGCTTTAGGTGATCCCCTTGATCCCAACCTTGGGTGCCGCCAAAAATTAGCGTCGAAACTTCAGTCACGAATTCCACGCCGCGTCCGCGCCGCTGGGCCTCGATACCTAGGGCGCTCAGGCGATGTATGTAGGGCTGATCTTCAGCAACCGCCATGGTGCCAGCCTCTTGCACGATAGGATCCGGGCGCGGCCCGGCAAATGGCAGGCCTAAAAACTCTGCACGGCGGCGCGCATCGCGGACAATGTAGCGGGACTTGTTCGGATTCGATGGGTCAAAAACTAAGGACGGATCTCTGACTGCGATTGGATAAACGATACGCATCTGCACAGAAACGTCGTAGTCCTCCCGCAAACGCAGCAGGTCTGGCGTCACCAAGTAGGAATATGGGCTACGGAAAGACCAATACACATCTACTGTCTCGGATTTTTTGTCTGTTTGTTCAAGTGTCACCGTTAGCACCTCTTAAGTTTTGAATTATCGATCTTGCGAATGAACTTGATCTATCGCCGCAGGACCCACGATCCAGTTTCGCACCCGCGGACTGAGCAGCGGCAGCAAAAATACCGCTATCATCGCCACCGCTATTGTCAGCGACTGCATTGCAGACATATCCAGCGCCGCTGTACCCAAAAACGCATATGGCGCTGCTCGCAATGGTGCCGCCAGGGTGATCGCCACGGCGAAATGGGTAGCACTCATACCCACGAGACCCCCAGCAAGGTGAGCTGGGGTCAGAATTCCGATGGGATGCGCGGTGACAGCAAAAATCGCGACAGCACCCACCCGCTGAATACGCTCTAGCACCGACTGATACGCCGCACCAAATCGTCGGTTGACCCACGCCGCACCAAACATTTGCGCCAGCAAATAGAGCACGAGGCCTGAGAGGATTAGGCCAATGCTGCCCCATATAATGCCGTTGACTGCCCCAAAGGCGAGTCCGCCAATAATTAAAAAGAGGTGAGAAGACAGGCCTATAAAGAGCCGACCGACCACGAGGGCAACAAACACCAAAGGGCCCAACCACCCTAAGCCCTCTACCCAAGAGCGGAACCGTTCGAGGCTCTCCGGGTTAAAGGCGATACCCAGCTGCTCCTGCGTCCACCTGCCAACCATAAGGGCAACCGCCAACGCCGCGACGATGAAAAGCCGGCGGCGCCACTTGGATATCTGGACGTTACTCACCCCAACTGCCCCACGAGTAAGTTAGCAATTTCCAAATCAATTAATTCGACCAGTAGGCAAATTCATCCTCGGGCTGATCTGGCTTGGCAAGATCACGATCAATATTTATCGCCGTCGTTGACCCCCACGGCCAGCGTGATTGAGCCTGCTCGGCTTTGTGTTTTGCCAGCGCATCGCGCAAGCGGGCCGCAACGTCGGGGTTTTCTGCAAGCAGGTTTTTTCGCTCGCCATCGGCATTTAGGTCGAATAACCATTCTTTGCGCTGCCCACCTTGCGGGGCGCTCACCATCAGTTTCCAGCGCGCATCGCGAACAGCTTGAGCAGCACCGCTGCTGAAGAACAGATAGTCGTGAGGGGTGCTGGTATCAATACCCGTAATGTGGGGTGTGAGGTCAACGCCATCCATCACTCGGTCCGAAGGTAACTGAGCGCTCCCAGCTGCGGCGGCGGTTGCATACATATCGAAGTGATGTACCGGCGCCTCATAGGTTACCCCAGCAGGCAGTTGCGCAGGCCATCGGGCCAAAAAAGGCACGCGTATACCGCCTTCGAACAGAGTAATTTTCCAACCACGATAGGGGGCGTTGACATCTGGCAACCCTATGTAACCCGCCCCTCCATTGTCGGATGAGAACATAACCAGGGTGTTCTGATCGAGACCGTTTTCCTTAAGCGCTTGCATAACTCGCCCCACGCCGCGGTCTAGGGACCGAATCATTGCTGCATAAACGCGTTCTCGATGCAGCTCTATGTCGGACAACGCATCGTAATCTTCGCGGGTCGCCTGCAGCGGTGTATGGGGTGCCCAATGGGCAAGGTAAAGAAAAAACGGCCGCTCTTTATTCGCTTCGATCACCCTAACCGCTTCATCTGTGTAGTAATCGGTCAGGTATTTCGTCGGTTCGAAATCCGGCCCACCGTTGAAGCTGGCGGCGAATCGCAGCGCTGCCCACAAAAAGCGATCGATCGGATCAAAATCTTGTCGCGCCTGAACAACCTCTTCATCGTCACGTCGTCCGTATAGGCCACTAGACATCAGCAGGCTCTCATCAAACCCCTGATCATGCGGGGCCATGCCGTTCGCACGGCCGAGGTGCCACTTACCGATGTGGACCGTGTGATAACCTCGCTCACTCAGTAGC
This sequence comes from Pseudomonadales bacterium, assembly GCA_016779425.1. Taxonomy (GTDB): domain Bacteria; phylum Pseudomonadota; class Gammaproteobacteria; order Pseudomonadales; family Azotimanducaceae; genus UBA4421. The sequence continues at coordinate 11,674 of JADHNQ010000028.1, forward strand.
TCGGCTAGGGTGATTTCTGAGGGCGGCATGCCCATTTCATCATAAGACAGTTCATTTTCTTCGGGGTTAAACACACTGGCAGGCCGCAACGCCCGCTCGTCGCCATCATCCATCAACCGAAGCGCGGACATCATACCCGGTGGCGTAGGCGTATATTCAAATCCAAATCGAGTGCCATATCGACCAGACATCAGCGCCGCGCGCGATGGTGCACAGGTGCCATTTGCCGCATAACCTTGGGAGAACGTCACGCCATCGGCTGCCAGAGCATCGATATTGGGTGTTTGCGTTGTAGGATTGGGCCCGTTCATGGAGATATCGTTCCAGCCTAGATCGTCGGCCAGAATCAGCACAATATTGGGGGGGCGCTCGCTCGGCCCCCGGCCCTCGGGATCGGCACCCGTAGACCAGTTAACTGTTTGGCTCAGCCCAACCGTTGACTGGTCACCAATGGTACGGCTGACGCCGAAAAGAACCATGTCAACCCGAAAGATCCAAGCAGCACTAACCACTAAGGCTAATGCGATGCCTATCCTCAGTATCCACCTCATTTTTGTCCCCTCGCCTCTCTGCCCGGTCTCACCGATGCGTTCTAGGATGCGTGCCCTTTCATGAGCCAAGCACCCACGGGCTCTACTAACTCAATATTGAGCTGACCCGCCAAGCCCGCTTCGCGATGCAGTGCGGAAGCTTGGTACTCGGGCGACATCATCATTTCCAGCATCGCCTTGCGCGACGGATACATGGCAATCGCGGCGGAATCCCAGAGCTCTTCAACTTCCCCAAGCATGAGTCGTTCCACGCCGGCAGAGAACATGGGTGCCCCTCCGACCTTCTGCAGGTGACCTACCACCTCTTGACCGTATATGGCGTAGGCTTGAGCGCCACTGAGATCAGTCTCTCGACCATCCGCGTACTCGGCCTCATCTTTAAACTTCAGCAAATTCAGCATGTAGATCGGCCCTTCCCGACCGGGCTCCATAAAGCTCTTCATTTGCTCCTCGGACGGTACAACCCTGTTAATAACTTCCATTTCACGCCCTCCCTTCAGTGCAGGTCATTTTTCACAAGAATCGCGAGTAATGTCTATCATTATTTAAATGTTTGCTGGCTCAAATCAAAGCGTGGCCACAATTCTGGGCTCACCCAATGCAAAGCAACTACGCTTACTTTAATCTGCGTGGCCTGATGATTTGGACTCAAACCGACTATCAACAACCCGCGAGCGTCCTGTGGATTTTGCTCTCGGTCTCGGCCTTGCTATGGCCGCTGACAACGCAATCAGCCGTCGGCGCTGCGTTGCCCAATGCAAAACAATCTGATGCAGCCCGGTCACATTGGCTGACCCTTGAGGGCGAAACCCGGGCCCGTTTCGAGACCCTGGACGGGCAGTTTCGCGCCGATGGCAAAGGGGGCGACCAGCTACTGGCATTGCGGACGCTGCTACGCGCAGAAGCACGCCTGCCGAGGAGCGCCAATAACCAACCCAACTCGCCCTCGATCACCCTGGGAATTGAACTACAGGACAGCCGGACCTATCTGGGTGATGACGGTACGCCGCTTTCCAGCAGCTACACGAATCCCCTCGATGTCATGCAGCTTTATGCCCGCGCCGACAATCTGCCCAGCGTAATCGGCTACGACGCGACCAGCCACTTGATCCTTGGCCGCCAAACCGTATCCATCGGCTCGAAGCGTCAGATCGAACGCGTGAGCTATGCAAACGTCATCAAGAGTTACACCGGCGCGCACTGGGTTAGCCACTCAGGTCAAGGTGATCGGCTACACGCCATCTACGTTGTTCCCATCAATCGGCGGCCCAGCACCCAGACAGAAATTTTTGATAACGAACTGGAATCAGACAAAGAACAGTGGCAGCGAAGGATATGGGGGCTTCATTTCATCAAAAGAGAAATCTTGTCCGAGCGCGTGTCTAATCTGCAGGGCGAGGCATTTGTTTACGGCCTTGAAGAAACCGACAGCCAGCGCTTTCAAACACCCGACCGCGCCTACACCACTGTCGGTTTTCGACTATTTCGAGAAGCCCAGGCCAATCAATGGGATACCGATATCGAAGCCGCTTATCGAAGCGGCACAAGATATGCCTCGAGCAACCCTGCCGATACCAACAGTCTTGAGGTTCGGGCGATGATGCTGATCGCAGCACTGGGCTATACCATCGATATGGCTTGGCAACCTAGGTTGTCGCTCGAGTACTATTACGCCAGCGGGGACGATGACCCTAACGACAATAAATTTGACCAGTACGAGCGTTTGTTTGGCGGTAGGCGCTCGGACCTCAATAACACCTCCATACACGGGCCACTAACGCCAGCTAACCTGAGCGCGCCGGGATTGCGCCTGCGCGTGAAGCCCAATGACCGGGTTGATGGATGGTTTCAGTATCACGCCGCATCATTAGCATCCGCCACAGACCGCTGGACGGTGGCCAGACGACGCGACCCCCAGGGGCAGTCGGGCAAATTTATCGGCCACACCCTGGATGCTCGTCTGGGCTATTGGCTGGTGCCACAGCGGGCGCGCTTGGAGGTCGGTGCGTCAGCACTGCTGGGCGGTGACTTTGTTGAGCAGGCGCCTGAAAAGCCTGAAGCAGAAGACACATATTTTGGCTACGTTCAGGCAACGTTACATTTCTGATCCCAGTGAATTCCAGTTAGGCATCAATTCGCGTACCTTTTTCCTAAGGCAGATTTAACTTTCGAATGGGAGGGGAGATGAATACTAAATCGGTAGGTTATGGGCCCAAGGCCGTGTTAGACGAGGCAGTCGATCAAGGTGAACTGCCATTCGCCATTGCTGCTATGGGCAGCTCAGAAGGCCAGTTATGGTCACACGCCGCAGGTCACCGGGACGCGAACAAGCATCACTCGGCTAGCCCAGATAACATTATTCAAATCGCCTCTATGACCAAGCTGGTCACCACCATCGCCGCCCTGCAGCTTGTTGAACGCGGCCTGCTTGAGCTCGACGAGCCTGCGGACGTTTATATTGCCGAGCTAGCGAAGCTGCCCGTTTTGACTGGTTTCGATGCAAGTGACAAGGGGAAATTTGAAAACGCAAAACGCGCCCCGACTGTGCGCGAGCTAATCACCCACACCGCAGGCTTTGTCTACGAGATGTGGGACGCAAACGCACAGCAAGCGGTTACCGCCGGACTGGCGGAGAGCTTATTGGCTGGGGGCAACTTCCTCGTCAATCCCTTAGCGTTCCAACCTGGAACCCAGTGGGAGTATGGCACCAATACCGATTGGCTCGGCGTTCTGATTGAACAACGTTCCGGAGAGAGGCTCGTCGATTATTTTGAAAAAAATATTTTCGAGCCCCTGGGGATGAAAGACACCTACTTCGAATTACCCGAGGACAAACTTGATCGAAGTGTGACGATGATGGCCCGTACCGAGGACCAGCTCATTGTTTCCTCATTCGGGCAACCCACTGCGCAGGATCGCCACAGCATGCCATTTTACTCTGGCGGCGGCGGCCTCTATTCGACTGTTCAAGATTATGGGCGTGTGCTGCAAATGTTGCTGAACTCAGGAACGGCAAATGACAGCCAAGTGCTAACGGCTAGAACCGTCGACAGTATGTTTCACAACCATATCGGCGAACTTCGACCCAAGGCGCTCGTCACTCAAGTTCCAGAAGTGAGTAACGACGC
>JADHNQ010000029.1 GCA_016779425.1 Pseudomonadales bacterium
TTCGTCCTTGTTGGCCGCAATCGTTGCATCGTTGGTGATGTTCGGATTGCAGTAACGGTCCCTCAAGCGCTCGCCTCTCCCCCCTCCTCCTCCCCAGAGGCGAGCGCTTCTCTCTTCAAAGACCGAGCGACCGATTCCCAATGAACACCCAAGCCCCGACTCAGTGCTCACCAGCGATTATTTCGCCGACGCATGTGAACCTTGCTCGGGTGAATGGCGTTATCGAGCGGTCGATTCAAAGCTGGCCGACGACCCTGCGACTGAAGCGTTTGGCCATGGCGCCACTGCAGTATCGGGAGCCGGATCTTCAAGATTTTGAGTTTCTCCTGTGTTATAAAGCGCACGCTTGTTTAGGCATCGCCGCGTGGCAGCCGGACACGCCTTTATCGCTGTGTAGTACCTCGGTTAGTGCAGGCGATTTGGGCAGTGAAAAATCGGCCAGAGCGGTACTCCTACACGGCCTGTTTGTCAGCGCACAATCACAGGCGAGTGGAATTGGAGGGTTGCTGCTTGACGAATTAACTCGCCAAGCAAGGCAGAGAGGCTTCGCCGGCATTTTTGTTCGAGCAGAGCGTTTCTCTACCAGCTACTTTGAGCATAAAGGCTTTCACCGATTAGATAGCGGGGAGGAACCTGGTCTTACGCCAGTAGATTACCCGCATAGATACTTATTGGCTGTGAGCTAGGGGTTCACCGCCAATGGCGGGGCAAGAGCCAGACGCGCAGAGGGGGATAGCGTGACCGATCCTAAGACAGGCTCATTGAAAATTAGCGGTAAAGGAAAACGCGAAATGCTCAGTAAAGTTCTCGACCTTCGAGTTGCTGCAAGCGTCTGCGTCGTAGGGGTTGGAATGTTGCTCAGTCCAATCTCATTCGCAGCAGATGAAGGCGAAAAGGCGGCCTTCAAACATCACTGTGTTACTTGTCATGGGTACGACGGTAAATCGAATGCCTCCCGATACCCCAATTTGGCGGGGCAAAACGCTCCCTATCTTGTCAGTCGGCTCAAATACTTCCGTGCAGAGGAAGAGCCGGGCAACCAAATGAATGCTCAAGCTGTGCTGCTGACAGACGAAGAGATCGATCTGTTGGCCGACTACTTCAGCAAGCAAGCAAACTAGGGGGAAGACATGAACATTAAGAATTTTATTGTCGGACCTGCGGCCATTGCGAGTATCGCGCTCCTGACTGCCTGTGGTGGTGCACAGATTGATGGTGAGGCCTTGGCTGTCGAAAAAGGCTGTGTCGCCTGTCACGGCACAAGCGGCAAGGCCATAGCGCCCATGTATCCAAACTTGAACGGGCAGTGGGAAAAATACCTGCGTACACAGTTGGTCGCCTATCGAGATGGATCGCGTAAAAACGCGATCATGTCGCTGCAAGCTGAAAATCTGAGCAATGAAGACATTGCGGTGTTGGCCGCGCACTACGGCAACTAAGGCCGGATATCGCGCGAACCGAGTAGCGTGGGGTGTTTTCTCAGACACCACACGCCACTCCTTGCAAAACATTCTTTGGATCACTTTCCTATGCATTGCCTCGTTCAGTGGCTGCGCGGACTCCTCTGGCTCGCCGGAAGAGGTTGGTAACCAACCGCTGGAGAGTGCAACTTCTATCAGCGAGCCCTCGACTCCTGATGCCTTGATCGCTGAGGCCACCTCTGCGTATTTGGAAAGTCACCCCGCTAAAACCTCTATAGGAACCTATGCAGGCTCGCAAACCTGCGGGCAATGCCATCGCGAAGCATTCGTGCAGTGGCAGCAGTCTCACCACGGCCAGGCAATGGCGCATCCGACTCCGGAGACAGTTAAGGGAGATTTCACAGAACGCGATCTAACGCTGCGCGGTCAGCGCATCGGGTTTACTCAGAAGGATGATCATTTCGCCATGCGTTTGGACGGCGCAGATGGTGAGCTTGAGTCTTTTCGGGTTGCCTACACCTTTGGTACGGCGCCGCTTCAGCAGTATTTAACAGACATGGGTGACGGGCACTTACAGGCCTTGCCAGTGGTTTGGGATACGCGTCAGGGTGGTCGAGGTTGGTATCACCTGCAGGAAGAAACCATTGGTCAGCCGGACGATGTGCTGCATTGGACGGCGTCGGGCCAGAATTGGAATCATATGTGCGCCGACTGTCATTCCACTGCGGTTACAAAGGGCTTCGAGGAGGTGTCGAATACCTTTGCTACGCGGTTTGCCGAGGTCAGTGTCGGTTGCGAGGCCTGTCATGGACCCGGCGCGGCTCATAGCGAAAGCCCCTCTCAGTTCAGCGTGGTAAGGCTGCGAGACCCAAAAACCCGCATGGATGTTTGCGCCTCATGTCATAGCCGGCGCAGTCAGGTTGCAGAGGGATTCACGCCCGAGTCTCGTTTGCTTGATCACTATGTACCTTCGCTATTGGACGAGGGCCTTTACTTTGCCGACGGCCAGATTTTGGATGAGGTATTTGTGTACGGCTCCTTCGTGCAGAGCAAAATGCATCATGCCGGGGTCACCTGTGGCGATTGCCATGCGCCTCATTCGGCCCGTCTACTGCGTGAGGACAATGAGGTGTGCACTGTCTGTCACAGTCCTGGTGGCAGCAGTCGTTTTCCGAGCCTGCAGGCCAAAGTCTATGATTCGCCCGAGCACCATTTTCATGCATCTAATGCATTGGCGGGTGGGGTCGCACGGGTTGTGGGTTCAGGGTCGGCCTGTGTGGACTGCCATATGACGGCGCGTGTCTACATGGGCATTGATGATCGGCGAGATCACAGTTTTCGTTTGCCTCGTCCGGATCTCTCCAGTGCGCTTGGGGTGCCTAACGCCTGTAATGGCTGTCACAAGGATCGCAGTAGGGACTGGGCCACCCAACAGCTGGCAGCCCGGTTTGGCGTTAAATCCAACGATCACTTTGCCTACGCTTTGGACGCTGCTCGTCGCGGTAAGCAGAGTGCTCGCACGCCGCTGATGAATGTGGTCTCCAACGAGCAACTGCCTGGCATCGTTCGCGCTACCGGCCTCAGCTTGCTGGGTCGGTATGCTGGTCAAGGGCAAAGCCAAGGCCAGATTCAATCCCGCACCGAACCATTGCGCCACGGCTTGCAGGATGCTGATCCCCTGGTGCGGCTTGGTGCCTTACGCGGGCTCTCGGCTACAGGAACAGGGAGCTGGCAGGCATTGGTGCCGGTACTGAATGACCCGCTGCGAGGCCTGCGCTTTGCTGCGGTGTCCGCACTGTTGCCGATCTATCCCCAACTGCCGCCCTCTGCGCGCGGGATGATGGATACAGCCACTGACGAATACCTAGAATATCTCACGGCGAATGCTGATCGCGCCGAATCACTCACCAGCCGTGCCTTGGTGCACCAGGCCCGGGGCGACTCCAAAGCCGCCGAGGCTGATCTGCTGCAGGCGCTTCAGCGCAACCCGGCGTGGGTGCCGGGTCTGGTGAATTTGGCGGATTTGTATCGCGCTACCGGGCGCGACGTGATGGCAGGTGGGTTGCTCAGACAGGCCCTGGCGTTGTCTCCAGAAAGCGGTCAGGTGCGTGTTGCCATGGCGCTATGGCAGGTGCGGCAAGGCAAGCTAACCCAGGGCATTGAGACCTTGGCGGCCGGTCATGCCCAGGGCTTGGTCCAGGGTCTAGATAGTGGCAGTGCCTACATTTACGCCGTCGCGCTCAACTCTGCAGGCGAATCGGAGCAAGCTATGGCGGTTGTCGACGACCTGTTGGTTGCCGACTTGCAGACCTCGCAGTTACTGCGTCTTGGTATTTCCCTCGCTCAGCAACATCGCTCTGCAGAGCGTTTGAAACGCTATCAAATAGCGCTGCAAAGCCTCTAGGGCACCCCCTAGCGTTCGCGTTTTTCCGCTGCGTCATGCCGTCGATTTTTGAGGAGGAGCTTCAATGCCTTCAGCGGCTGCCCGTTTAATAAGGCGAGCAGGGTATCAATTTGATCGAAACTGATTTTTCCCTGTTGAAAAAGCACCGCGGCCCGCAAAGGCATGTGATTGGCCATTTCCTCGAACATCTTGCGTGTGGTGGGGTCCGTGTTTTGCAATCCCATACCGCCTAAAAATCCAGCTATGGCTTTCTCGTAGACTTTGCTGCCGAGCCAAGTGGTGCGGATTTCCGCGAGGGACGAGTTGCGATGAAAGGGTCGTATGTCTTCACCCTCAGGAACCGGCCTATTGAGCATGTTACGAAACAGCGCATCAGAAACGTCGAGTGGTTGAGAGTGTTCTGGGGATAAAAATTCTGGCGCACCAGTAGTTTTGGCGATGTCACTGAAGGTGTGCGTCGAGACCACATTGATGGCCTGAGTCAGCCGAATATCACGACTCGATGAGCCGATACGTAGCTGCACAGCACCGGCCTCTAGCACCCATTGATTGGTGCCGTGGTCGAAGGTGCGAAAGTTCTCGGCATCCAGCTCGATCGTAACGGTCGCGACCTCCGAGGACTGCAAAAATACTTTAGCGAACCCGCACAGCTGTTGCTCTGGTTGATGGATCGCGCTGCCTCGGCTGTGTCGGTAAACCTGAATAACCTCGGCGCCTGCGCGCTTGCCGGTGTTTTTGATGGTGACGCTCAAGGTAATGCTGCCGCCGGCGGTAACGGAGGCATTGCTGGTATTGGCCTCTACATAGGCAAAGTCGGTATAGCTTAGACCGTGGCCAAAGGGGAATAGCACATCCCGTCGGGCAGTATCGTAGTAGCGATATCCCACATAGACGCCCTCGCGGTACTGCATTTGTCGCCTCTCGCCGGGAAAGAAAGGCGTGCAGGGCACATCCTTGAGGTTCAGCGGGAAGGTTTCAGCGAGCTTTCCGGCGGGGTTTTGTACTCCCATCAACGCATCGGCGAGACCGCTGCCGCTGGCTTGGCCACCGAGATAGCCTTCGATCACCGCGGGCACCTGATCAATCCAGGGCATGGTAACGGGCGCACCATTGGCAAGGACCACGACCGTATTGGGGTTGGCGGCGCAGACCGCGGTGATCAGCGCGTTATGTTGATCCGGCAGATCCAAATGTTCGCGGTCAAACCCTTCAGATTCATAAATGCCAGGCAGACCCGCATAAACCACCGCCACATCCGCGCGCTTAGCAAGTGCCACCGCTTCCGTGATGAGCGTTTGATTGGAACGACTGGCCACAGGGTCATAGCCCTGTGCGTAGTCGATGTCGCCAAGGTAGTTCGTGAGGGCTTGGCGCAGCGTATCCACTTGGGTGGGGCGCACCTGAGAGCTTCCGGCACCCTGAAAGCGAGGCTTTTCCGCAAAGGCCCCGATCAGCACGATTTTAGAGCGCTCTGATAGGGGTAACAGTTGCTTCTCATTTTTTAGCAGTACGCAAGATTGCGCCGCAGCCTTTCTGGCAAGCCGGTGCTGGTCGTCCGGATCCGCTGGTGTTGCAGGTTTTTGACGATTCAAGCTGGACAGACTGAGGGCGATATTTCTCGCGACGGCACGATCTAAATCTGCCTCGTCGAGATCGCCGTTTGCCACTGCCTGAGCGACCAGGGCATCGTTGACGCCGCCGCTGCCCGGCATTTCTAGATCCAATCCTGCCTTGACGCCAAGGGGGCGGTCATTAGCAGCCCCCCAGTCCGTCATAACCGAGCCTTCAAAGCCCCACTCTTCGCGCAGCACCGTATTCAATAACCAGTCGTGCTCGCTGCAGTAGACGCCATTGAGTCGGTTATAGGCGCACATGACCGACCAGGGCTTTGCGGTTCTAACTGCGATCTCGAAGCCGCGCAGATAAATTTCTCGTAAAGTACGATCGTCGACGACGGCGTCCATATACATACGACCACGCTCTTGGTTGTTCACCGCAAAATGCTTTAGGCATGCGCCAACGCCTTGGGACTGAATGCCGTTGACCAAGCTGGCCGCGATTTGGCCGTTCAGCAGCGGGTCTTCCGAGAAATACTCAAAGTTACGTCCGCACAGTGGACTGCGTTTGATGTTCATACCAGGCCCCAGCAGCACGCTGACATCCTCATCGACGCAGGTTTGGCCCAGCGCGATACCTACCTCGTGCATCAAGTCTAAGTCCCAGGAACTTGCCAGGGCAGACGCGGTAGGGAAACAGGTGGCAGGTATACTGCGATGTGCGCCCAGATGGTCGGCATTTTGCCCTTGTTTGCGCAGCCCATGGGGTCCGTCGGTGACCATGATGCTAGGAATATCCAAGCGAGCAAGACCCGGCAGGTGCCAGAAGTCTTTACCGGAGCAAAAATCTGCCTTTTCTGCCAGGGTCATTTGGGCAACTAGGGCTTGCGCCTGGGCAGTCAGTGTGGGATCTAATGGATGGTTCACTTAGCTTCCTCCCGTAAACCGATGCGCTGCGCCGCTAGGGTCGCAGACATGGCTTTGATTGCCTAGCAGGTGGACTGAGAAAATAGCGCAGTCGCGGTTGGGTATCAGCGCAATGAGATCTCCGCAGGCTCTACTTCACTGCAAAATAATAGGAAACCATGGTGTATAACCCTGAGCAACGCTACATATCAGCCAGATCGCCAGTCGCTGCGGACAATCTCGTCGCGACTTCACAGCCATTGGCGACGGAGGCAGGGCTGCAGGCGCTGCGCGATGGCGGTAACGCCCTTGATGCAGCGCTGGCCGCGGCCATTACGCTTACGGTCGTAGAGCCAAACAACAATGGCCTCGGCAGCGATGCCTTTGCGCTTTTGTGGGATGGGCAGCAAGTGGTGGGCCTGAATGCATCCGGGCGTGCGCCAGCGGCATGGTCCCTTGATCGATTTGCCGAAAGAAAACGTATGCCCGAGTTGGGATGGGACAGCGTCACCGTGCCCGGCGCGGTTTCCAGCTGGGTGGCGCTCTCGGATCGCTACGGCAAGCTGCCCTTCGAGGCGCTTTTTGAGTCGGCCATACACTATGCGAAAAACGGTTTTCTGGTGGGGCCGAAAACTGCCTTTTATTGGCAGCTGCTGGAGGGTTACTACAGTGACTATCCAGATTGGATAGCACACTTTGGACCGGTGCCGAGGGCAGGTGAGCGGTTTATGAGGCCGGATATGGTGGCGAGCCTTGAAGCAATTCGGGACTCTAGGGGCGAGGCCTTTTATCGTGGCGAGCTGGCCAGCGCCATGGTCGATGCGAGCATCCGGGCAGAGGGAGGCCTTGCCTTGGCGGATTTGGCGAATCATACCTGCGACTGGGTGACCCCTATCGCGCAATCTTATCGGGGCGTTGAATTGTTGGAGATTCCGCCCAACGGCCAAGGTTTGGCGGCACAAATCGCGCTTGGTATTTTGAGTTACTTGCCCCTGGCTGAACTGGATTCTGCGGCGCTCATGCATCGGCAAATTGAGGCGATGAAAATCGCCGTGCATGCGGCCAGTCAGCATTTCGCCGACGAACGGGCCATGTTTGTTAGCCCAGAGCAGTTGTTGGAGCCTGGTTCCCTGGAGCGCGCGGCCAAGAGCATTGGCGATAGGGCAGCGCTTCTGCCGCCGGTTTCACTGCCCGTGGGTGAGGACACGGTATACCTCACGACGGCAGATACCGATGGCATGATGGTTTCGTTTATTCAGTCCAATTTTAGGGCGTTCGGGTCGGGGATCGTCGTTCCCGGGACGGGGATCTCGATGCAAAATCGGGGCTCTGGTTTTTCCCTGGATCCCGCGCATCCCAATTGCGTAGGCCCAGGCAAGCGGCCCTTCCATACGATCATCCCTGGCTTTGTGACCCAGGGGGGCAAGCCCGCTCTGAGCTTTGGCGTGATGGGTGGACACATGCAGCACCAAGGGCATGTGCAGATGGTGAGCCGAATATTTGACTTCGGCCAAAATCCCCAAGAAGCCAGCGATGCACCGCGATGGCATGTTTACCCAGATTTGAAGGTAGGTTTGGAGCAGGGCATACCGCAGGCTGTCTTCGATGACTTGAAAGCCCGGGGGCATGATGTGCGCTATGAACACCAAGAAAGCGTGTTTGGTGGTGCTCAACTCATTCAGGCACTGCCTTCAGGCTATGTGGGAGGGTCAGATCACCGTAAAGAGGGTTATGTGGGCGGATTCTAGAGTTGTCGTAAAATACAAAATAGCGTGTCTTTATTCGAATTACGTCTAATATTTAGTTACTAAGCAGACAGAAAATCTGAATAATGCGTTTTACGACATTTTTGGGCGAGGCTCGATCCCGTGAAATCTGCGGACTTACTTGCGCGCATGCGCGCACTTGGCGGGGTGTGGGATGCAAAACGCGCGCACCAACTGGTGGCAGACACTGGCAAGACCCAGTCTCAGCGCTCTACTGAGCGTCTTCTCGATGCCATGGCGGAGCTTCCCAAGGCACTTGAACTTAGTGATCTTATTGACGAAGACCTGCGTCCTCTAAAACCGGCGGTGGTGCATCAGCTAGCCTATGACGCGAAGCGCAAACGGCAGCCTAGTTGGGTACTGCAATCGGCTTGCCTTGGCCCGGACGTAGTGGTGTCGGTGAATGATGGTCGGCTCGCTCGACAGTGGGCATTTGTTCCGGGAGGCGCAGATGCGCTAGGCGCAAACGCCTTGATTGAGGGTTTGGAGGTACTGGTGGGCGATAAGCCGGCGCTCCTTTGGCCCCAGGGTGAGGCGCTGTCGTTGAGCCGTCAGCTAGTGGTGCAGCAGGGCAGCCATGAATTGGTGTTGACCGGTCATCGATCTGCACGCCTCGCCTTGCCCGCCTATCACTCGCCGAAGGCTGAGGCCGGAGCAGGGCTGCTCAGTCGTCATCAGGGATCTGAACGCTCCGAACAAGCGCGATCGCTTGGTCTATCGCATCTAGATCGTTTAGAGGCTGAAAGTATTCACATCATGCGCGAGGTGGTGGCTCAGGCCGATAACCCGGTCATGCTCTATAGCGTGGGCAAGGACAGCTCGGTAATGCTGCACCTTGCCCGCAAGGCTTTTTATCCCAGTCCGCCGCCGTTTCCACTCATGCACGTTGATACCCGTTGGAAATTTCAGGCCATGTACGACTTTCGCGATTACATGGCAGAGGAAAGCGGTATGGACCTCATCGTGCACATCAACCCGGAGGGTGTTGCTAAGAACATCAACCCCTTTGATCACGGTAGCGCCATTCATACCGACGTGATGAAAACCCAAGGATTGAAGCAGGCGCTGAATACCCACGGCTTTGATGTAGCTTTCGGCGGCGCACGACGAGATGAAGAGAAGAGCCGCGCCAAGGAGCGGATATTCTCGTTTCGTAATCCCGCACACCGCTGGGATCCAAAAAACCAGCGACCGGAACTGTGGCAGCTATATAACGGTCAAAAGAATCCGGGTGAGAGCATTCGCGTATTCCCGCTGTCGAATTGGACCGAGCTGGACATTTGGCAGTACATCTACCGAGAGCATATTCCCATCGTGCCGCTATATTTTGCGGCGGAGCGTCCCGTAGTGGCGAAGGATGGTATGTGGGTCATGGTGGACGATAACCGCCTGCCCGTGGGCGCTGATGAAAAGGTTGAGATCAAACGCGTGCGTTTTCGCACCCTGGGCTGCTACCCACTCACCGGGGCGGTGGAATCTAACGCCGACGACTTGTCTTCTATTGTGCTGGAACTCCTTAACTCGCGAACCAGCGAACGCCAAGGCAGAGCCATTGATTCGGATTCTTCAGGCTCCATGGAGAAGAAAAAGCAGGAGGGGTACTTCTGATGAGCATCCAAGACCTCACCACCTCGGCAGAAGTAGATTCTTATCTAGCGCAACAGAACGCGCTCGACCTCTTGCGCTTCATCACCTGCGGCAGCGTTGACGACGGTAAAAGCACCTTGATTGGACGGATGCTTTACGAAGCCCAGCTGGTGTTCGAGGATCAAGTTGCCACGTTGCTCAAAGATTCCAAAAAGCTGGGAACCCAAGGTGGCGACATTGATTTTGCGTTGCTGGTAGACGGCCTTGCAGCCGAGCGCGAACAGGGCATTACAATCGACGTGGCCTACCGTTTTTTCGGCACAGATCATCGCAAGTTTATCGTCGCGGATACCCCGGGCCACGAGCAGTACACGCGAAACATGGTCACCGGAGCCTCCACAGCAGATGTCGCGGTGATTTTGGTCGACGCCTCCCAAGGCGTGCTGACTCAGACTCGCCGCCACTCTTTTTTGGCTTCGCTGCTGGGTATTTCTCATGTTGTGTTGGCGGTAAACAAGATGGATCTGGTCAACTACGATCCTGCGGTATTCGCGCAAATCGAATCTGACTATTTGGCCTTCGCTGAAGCGCTGAATTTCGCGAGCATAACGACCATCCCGCTGTCTGCACTGCAGGGTGACAATGTCATTGAACGCTCTCGACGCACCGATTGGTATAGTGGCCCCACTTTGTTGGGCTACTTGGAGACCGTGGAGGTCGCCGCGTCTAACGTAGACGCAGATTTTCGCTTGCCGGTGCAGTGGGTCAATCGCCCTAATGCGGATTTTCGCGGCTTCGCCGGCACCGTCGCGGCGGGCAGCATAGCTCCCGGGGAAGCGGTGCAAGTGCTGCCCAGTGGACAAGAGGCCGTCGTTGAAACCATTGTGCTGTTCGATCAATCCCTGCCTCAGGCCCTGCCCAAACAAAGTGTGACCCTAACCCTTGATCGGCAAATCGACGTCTCCCGCGGTGATGTTATCGTGGCGAAGGGCTCGCCCTGTGAAGTCTCAGATCAGTTCGATACGTCGCTCGTTTGGATGGATCAGGATGCGGGCTACGTGGGGCGTGGCTACAACCTGATGCTTGGTGGTCGCATCATCAGCGCGACCCTGACCGAAATTAAATACAAAGTGAATGTAAATACCCTCGAGCAATTACCCAGTCGCAGTCTGGCCCTCAACGATATCGGGCGTGTCACCCTAAGCCTGGATGAGCCCATACCCTTTGCCGCCTACGCAGACTGCCGCGACCTTGGATCCTTCATCTTGATTGATCGCTACAGCAAGGCCACGGTGGGCGCTGGCATGATCAACTTCGGCCTGCGGCGAGCACAAAACCTTTATCCCACTCAAACCACTATCGATACTGCTAGCCGGGCCAAGCTGATGGGGCACGAAGGTAAGGTGATATGGCTCACGGGTCTGAGCGGTTCGGGTAAGTCCACGGTTGCCGACGCACTAGAAAGTCGGCTGCATGCCATGGGCATACATAGCTATCTACTGGATGGTGATAATATTCGCGGTGGTCTCAATAAAGATCTTGGATTCACCGAAGCAGATCGGGTAGAAAATATTCGGCGCACGGCAGAGGTCGCCAAACTGATGGCCGACGCGGGCCTGGTGGTGATCACCGCATTCATTTCACCGTTTCGCTCGGAACGTGACATGGCCAGAGACCTGTTTAAACCTGGTGAATTTGCCGAGGTCTTTCTCGACGTGTCGCTGGATGTGGCCGAGTCCCGAGATCCCAAGGGCCTATACAAAAAGGCGCGCCGCGGCGAACTACCCCACTTCACCGGCATAGACTCACCCTACGAAGCGCCGGAAAGTGCCGACCTGCGGCTTGATACCAGCGAGCTTAGTGTCGAGGAATGTGTGGATCGGCTACTGGATCTGCTGTGAGTGCTTCTGTTACCAAGTCAGCCCAGCCAACTCATTTGCACAGCCTTGCAAAGGCGTTTTCTTGGCGATTGGTGGCGACGGCTACGACGGCGTTGATTGCCTACGCTATTACCGGTGAGATCGATACTGCTCTGCTTATTGGCGGCATCGAGTTCTTTCTCAAAATTGGCATTTACTACCTGCACGAACGTATTTGGTTAACGCTCACCTGAATGCGACGGCTTTGGCGCAACAGCGCCTACTGATACGCTAGAGCCATGCACCGAGTATCAATTCAATCACTGCGCCGCAAAGCGCTCGCGCTACTCTGCGTGATTTTGTTCGCGGGCTGTGGCGAGAGCGAGCGCACTCTTGCCATAGCCACGGGCGGCCCTGCCGGTTTGTACTACCCCTTCGGCGGCGCTATGGCATCGCTGTGGTCGGAGGTTCTGCCCGGCGTGAATGCCAAGGCTGAAGTCACCGGTGGTTCGGTCACCAATGTGATTCAGGTGGCGCGACAAGAGAGCGATTTGGGAATCGCCATGGCCGATGTGGTGAGCAGTGCCTATGCTGGGAAGGGTCGATTCCCAGAGCCCCTGCCTCTGCGGGTGCTCTTTACCGCCTACCCCAACATTGTGCATATGCTCAGTCTGCGTGATAGCGGCATTCAGAGCATTGACGATTTGGCGGGCAAACGCGTGGCCCTTGGCGCCCAAGGGTCAGGTACCTCCGTTGCCGCCATCAATATCATTACGGGTTTGGGGTTGAGTCTGGATGATATCGCGCCGCGCTATCTCAGTTTTGGCGAAACCACTTCTGGCCTGAAAGACGGCACTCTCGATGCGGGCTTCGTGGTGGGTGGGCTTGGCATTGCCGCAGTCACCGAACTATCGGTCACCCGGAATATTGAAATCATCTCGCTGAGCGATGCGGAAATTGATCGTCTCACCCAGCGGTTCCCGGCTTATTCCGGCTACCTGATTCCCGGTGAGACCTACAGTGGCGTTAATGAGTCGAGGCAAACTCTAGGGATCTGGAGCGCTGTCGTCGTGCACGAGGCCATGCCTGAAGCATTAGCCTATGCGCTGACCTGTACGGTCTATCGAGATCATCCACGATTGCTGGCGGTATCGCCCGTGGTTAAGGACATGACTCTTGCCAACATTCACCAGTTACCGGCGGTACCACTGCACCCGGGAACCCAGCGTTTTTTGCAAAATCCCGGCGGGGATTGCAATCTGCCGGTGGCGGCGACTGACCAGTAGCGGCGGTCGAAAGTTATGTCAGCACAAACGTTTCCTCGTCAGGACACCCCGGCATACGTGTCCGTTCTTGCCACTGCCGTGGCGGTTTCTTTGTCGCTTTTTCAACTTTGGCAGCCTCTGGTGGGTTTTTTTCCTGTGGGCAGTTTGCCCTTTGAAAGCGTGTTGGGGCAGCAACCGGCAACCTACTTTCGGCCCATTCACCTCGCCTGGATATTAGTTTTGGGATACATGGTTTACCCCATGGCCAGGGACAGCAGCCCAGCGCGATTGTTCGATCTGCTCGCCATCGTGCTAGTGCTTTGGTCGAGCGGGCGCATTCTGCGTTTTGACTATCAGAGCATTGAACATCTGCTCAATGGGCTGCAGACCGCTGACTTTATCGCCGGTTTGGTACTGATCATCGCGACCCTTGAAATGGCACGGCGCTCGGTGGGGCCGGTGATGATGTGGGTGGGACTTGTATTTTTGCTCTACGGCGCCTTCGGGAACCTGCTGCCGGATGTGCTGGCCACCAAGGGATTTACCTTTGAGCGCATCGTGCGCTTTCAGGTCTTCACTGGCGCTGGGCTATTTGGCGCACCACTTGGAATTGCCGCCGGTGCTGTGTTTAGTTTTGTGCTTTTCGGGGCGTTTTTGCAGGTTACCGGCGCGGGTAAGTTCCTGATCGACCTATCATTTGCCGCTGCGGGACGCTATCGCGGCGGACCAGCCAAAGCCTCGGTGATTGCTTCGGCGGCCATGGGCTCTATTTCAGGTAGCGCGATAGCAAATACTGTCACGACCGGCTCACTGACAATTCCAATGATGAAAAAGCTCGGCTACAAGCCCGAGGAGGCAGCAGGCATTGAGGCCGCGGCCTCTACCGGCGGGCAGATTATGCCGCCGATCATGGGGGCCGGGGCTTTTGTGATGGCCGAGTTCACAAAAACCTCCTATGGCGACATCGTCTGGATGGCGCTGGTACCAGCACTCCTTTACTTCCTATCGGTACTACTCTACGTGCATGTGCTTGCTGTGAAGAATGGTTTCCAAGGCATGCAGGGCCAAACTGGCGCTTGGCGAGTGCTTGTTGACGGCCTGCACTTTTTACTGCCCTTGGCGCTGATCACGGCCTTGTTGCTGTGGAATTACTCGCCAGTGCTTGTAGGAGTCGCCGGTAGCGCGGCAGTGCTGCTGGCCAGCTTGCTGCGCGCCCATACTCGTATTGGTTTGAGCCAGCTCATTGAAGGCCTGCGACAGGGGGCCATGTTGGCGGTGTCGATCTCCGTCGCCTGCGCGGTGGCGGGTTTGGTGGTGGGCACCATTGGACAAACTGGCATCGGACTGCAATTCACAGAATCGGTTGTGGCGCTCAGTGGCGGACAGCTTTGGCTCGCACTCGTTCTGGTGGCCATTGCCGCGCTAGTGCTTGGGATGGGTCTGCCTGCCACCGCGGCCTATATCGTACTGGCGGTGATGACCGGTCCGGCACTGCAGGAATTGGGCCTCGCGCTGATAACAGCCCACATGATTATTTTCTGGCTGGCCCAAAGTTCTAACGTCACGCCACCGATCGCGTTGGCAGCTTTTGCCGGAGCCGGGGTCGCCGGGGCTGCCCCAATGCAAAGCGCAGTGGAGGCGGTCAAACTGGCCAGCGGCCTATTCATTATTCCGCTGATGATGGCCTTTTCGCCGCTGCTTCTGAGCGCGGAGAATGGGTGGAGTGGGGTGCTAATGTCGGCGTTGGTTACTGGGCTGCTGATGTTGATGCTGTCTATGGTGCTGCAGAAATTCCTGTTCGCGCCGGTTTCCTTTCTGCATCGGGCAATGGCTCTGGTGGCTGCTGGATGTTTGGTCTATCCCTCCTCGGCGAGTCGGCTGGTAGGTGGTTTATTGGCCATAGCCTTAATGTTCACGAATCGTCAAAAAGCCCTCTGACTGAGAGATTTGGTGTCATCACTCTTGGCTGCGGGTCTTTTCCTCTCGTACTTCTTCCCGTACTTCCTCTCGCGCTGACAACCACACTTCATGGGGGGTGAATTTCCCCTTGTTCCAAAATCCCCAATCATTGGATTTAGTGCCGGTCAGTATCAGCGTCCACACTGGCCGATGTTCGATGAGCTGCACAATGTGTTGATGAGAAGCTGACCGAAAGTGCGGCCTCAGCGCTTTCACCATGGTGACGGGTTGCTGGGGTGTACGCTCGAGATAGGGTTCAAAGGGAAAGGTGACAAACCACC
>JADHNQ010000030.1 GCA_016779425.1 Pseudomonadales bacterium
CAGCTGATGGCGTCGCCAAACCCTTGCGTCAATCGCTCGATTCATCAACGATGTAGCCTTTTGTTCAGAGGGTGAGCACTATGTCTGAAGCCACAAATGAATCAGCCGGTCCGACATTCGAAAACGTGCTCTATGCCAAAGATGGCCCTTTGGCGTTAATCACCATTAACCGTCCGGAAAAACACAACGCTATTTCACTGGCAACGCTTGATGATTTGCATGGTGCGGTAGACGCCGCTGCCATGGATGACAGCGTCCGAGTGATTGCTATCACCGGCGCCGGAGGCAAGGCATTCGCGGCAGGTTCGGATTTGTCAGAGGTTGTAGACCGCGACTTTAGGAAGGCCTTGGAGCCCATCGTCCAGGGATTAGCAGAAAAACTCGAGCGCACGCCCAAGCCAACTATTGCTGCGATCGACGGCATTTGTATGGGCGGCGGGCTTGAAGTCGCCCTGGGTTGCGACCTGCGCGTTGCGACGCCTCAAAGTCGTTTTGCGACTCCCGAAGGCAAGCTGGGCATCATTCCCGGCGGTGGCGCTACGGCGCGGCTGCCGAGAATTGTCGGCCGCGGCTGGGGTATGGAGATGATGCTAATGGGAGAGCCTATTGATGCCGATCGAGCGCTACAAATGGGGCTGGTTACCCGTCTGGTGGAAAGTGATGAACTCCTCAACGAGGTAGCTCGCATGGCACAGCACTTGGCATCCTTTGCGCCCTTTGTTCCTCGCACCATGAAGGCCATGGTGCACTTTGGCATGGAGGCAAGTTTGGCCGGCGCTCTGATGTTCGAGAAGTATGCCCAGGGCGCGCTGGTGCAGACCGAAGACAAGGCCGAGGGCATTGCTGCCTTCCTAGAAAAGAGAACACCGGAGTTTAAAGGCAAGTAAGCAGGTGTCTTGTGGCGGCGCCGGTGTTTCAGACATACTGAAAATGCAACCAAGGAAAAGGAGGAGAACAGATGGCCGCAGATAAATTCCCGGTCGAGGGTAGTCATATCATGATGTTTGCGCGCTCAATCGCTGATGACAATCAGGTTTACTACGACGCGGATTACGCGAAATCGACAGAAGCAGGTGGGGTTATCGCCCCCCCGACATTTGCGCAGTCTTCCGCGCAGTTTGACCCAAATTATTTTTTGCGACCTAAGATCGGCGAGGAGTGGTTTGGTTCAGGCAAGGAAGCCACGAGCATCAAAAAGAAGGAGTCTTCTGGTGGCGGCGGAGGCGGTGGCGGTGGTTTGCACGCCGAGCAGCACTTTGAGTACCACCGGCATATCGGCCCGGGTGATGTGCTCACCGCCGAGGTAAAGCCAGGAAAAACCTGGGAAAAGGAAGGAAAGCGCTCTGGCAAGCTGGTCTTCAGTGAAACGATTACCGAGTATCGCGACCAAAATGGAGAGTTGGCAATTACAGCGCGAGGCGTCGGTGTTCGCACCGAGCGTCCGGTAGATCAATAGGGGGAATGTATGGCTCTTTCAGCAACTAGTTTAAAAGCAGGCGATACCTACACTGAATGCCTGGTTGAAGATCTGTCACGAACGCAGATCGTGATGTACGCCGGTGCATCTGGCGATTACAACCCAGTGCATACTGATGAGAAATTCACCAAGGAAATTGCCGGTTATCCCTCGGTCTTCGCACACGGCATGCTGACCATGGGCATGACGGGCCGCATGTTGACCAACTACGTTGGTGACGGTCGTCTAACCAAGTATGGGGTTCGCTTCACCAGCCAAGTGTGGCCCGGTGACACCCTTAACTCGACGGCAACAGTCGTCGACGTGACCGACGGCATCGTCAACCTCAGCGTAGAAACCACCAATCAAGATGGCGCTTTAGTGCTATCGGGATACGCAGCCGCGAGAGTGGACTAAGTCCAAACGACGCAACAGGAGGCCAGCATGAGTTCTGGCCTCTTGTAGCGTACTACCACTTTTCTACCGACGTACGTACGTCCAGCTCGAAGCTCCATGCCTGTCGCGGCTGTTGGTAGAGATAGACATAGCCATCAACGATACCGTCAATACTGATCATGCCTTCATCGCCGAGTTTGGCCGCATACTCGGGTATGCCTTTCTTGATTTTCTCACCGCCGATAGGCCCATCTACAACCACATGGCCCACATGCACGCCATCGCGCCCGCATTCCTTGGCCATGGCCTGGGCCAAGTTGCGCAGCGCACCCTTGGCAGAGTTGAAGGCACCGAAGTTTGCCCGGCCCCGCAGGGAGGCACTGGCTCCGGTAAAAATGAGTGTGCCGCCATTGCCTGCAAATGTGTTGATCGCAGCGCGACCAAACAAAAAGCCGCCGAAACAACACACCCGCCAACTGTTTTCAAAATATTCTGCGCTCATCTCGGCGATACGGCCGGGAGTGTTATTGCCCGTGTTGTAAATCGCCAGGGTTAGATCCTGCCCGGCCATCGCAAACAATCTCTGGGTATCGGCCTCTGATGTTGAGTCTGCGACGACGGCCTGTGCACTGCCGCCAGCGCTGACGATGGAGTCAACGACGGCATCGAGTTTGCTTTGCGTCCGTCCCGCCACCAGCACATGCAGCCCGAGATCGGCAAACCGTACACACAGCTGCGCTCCTAAACCTTCGAGTGGACCAACGCCACTGACGATCGCGGTTTTCATGAATTTTCCTCCGGAATAACCTGTTTAAAGGGATGCACATCAACATGACAAAACAACCCTGCCTGATGGTACGGATCGGCATCTGCGATGGCTCTTGCCTGGGCAAGATCACCACATTCGATGACGATTATCGAACCGATTGGGGTGGATTCGTCGTCGCTCAATATGGGTCCGGCAAACCGCACGCTTTGCTCTGCCAAAAAGGCCAGATGAGCGGGGCGGGTTTGTTTACGTAGCTCGAAGCCGTTTTCTATGTCTCGGCAAATGATCGAAAAAAGCATCCTTGAGTCCTTAGAACAGTGTCAAGAGTTTGAGGCGATCAGATTAATTGAGGTGTTTTTTCAAATGCTCAACGAAGGTCAAAAAAGGTCCTCGGGAACATTCGAAGACTGCCGCGGTCGCGAAGAAATCGTGGACTAGGCCCTCGCAGCGCATAACTTGCGCAGATCCGCCAGCGGCGTTGAGCGCTGCGGCATAGGCTTCGCCTTCATCTCGCAAAATGTCAAATTCTGCCGTTATGACGGTTGCCGGCGGTAAATTGGCGAAGGATGCGGCATGAATGGGGGTTGCTCGAGGGTCTTCGCGCTCGGCCTTGTCAGGGCAATAGGTGTCCCAGAACCATTGCATGATCGGCAATTCCAAAATAAAACCCTCGCCATTTTCGGCATAGGAAGCCTGCGACATAGAGCAGTCGACTACCGGATAGATCAAACCTTGAAAAGCGAGTTCCGGTCCGTCTTGGTCGCGAGCCATGAGCGCCATCACCGCAGCCAAATTGCCCCCGGCACTTTCACCAGCGACGCCGATGCGGCCATTGCCAGACACAGCTTCTTGGTTGTCGCTGACCCACTGCACCACGGCATAGCAATCGTCCACGGCCGCTGGAAACACATGTTCCGGTGCCTTGCGGTAATCGACGGCAACGACGACAAGACCCGCGAGTGTGGCCAGTTCGCGGCAAACGCTATCGCAGGTATCCATGTCGCCGATCACCCAGCCGCCACCATGAAAGTAAACCAAGGTGCCGAAAAGTCCGTTGCCCTCAGGGCGATATATCCGGATGGGTATGGCACCAGAGGGGCCACTGATCTGCGCGTTTTCAATGGCACTGACTGACAGTTCTGGATTTATCGGCCGCATAGCTCGGTAGACGGCTCTGGCATCGGCGACGGGTATTTCGGCAAGGCTAGGCGACGGGCCTGCCGCGGCCAGCTCATCAAACATGGCCTGATATTCGGGTGCTACTGGCATTGAATTTTCTCCTCTCATCCCAATCTAGGGGCCAAAGAAGCTACACTATCTGGCCTGTTAACACTATCAAGCGCTGACGAGGGCGCCACTGTACGGGATGGGCCACCTGCAATGGTGAGACACAGCCAGAGCAAGGTGGGCGACAAACAGCTGGCGAAATACCAATGGAGAAGTTGATGACACGGTTCGAAAAAGCGACGGAAGAGCTGGAAAAAGAAGCAGAGAGCGCGAAGCAAGCAAACATGCTGGAGAGCGTACTGCATAAAAATCGTACCCTGACGCTGTTCGGCGAGATCAATCAAGACGTTGCCCGTAAAACGGCTGAGAAGCTGTTGGCATTGGCCTTTGAGTCCGATGATCCTATTACTTTGTACATTGGCTCTCCCGGTGGCCATGTGGAGTCCGGGGACACCATTTACGACATGATTCAGTTCATTAAGCCCGTGGTGCGCATAGTCGGCACAGGTTGGGTCGGCAGCATCGCCACCCATATCTATCTGGCGGCGGAAAAAGAGCATCGCTATGCTCTGCCCAATACCCGATTCTTGATTCACCAGCCCTCAGGAGGTTTCGGCGGTGACGCGACGGATATTCAGATTCACGCCCAGGAGATTCTGAAAACCCGAGAGCGCATCAACGGCGTTATCGCCGAACGTACGGGTCAAAGCGTCGAGCGCGTAACAAATGACACCGCACGTGATTGCTGGATGAGCGCTGAAGAATCTGTGGAATACGGACTTATTGGAAAGATAATTGCCGGTATCGACGAAATCGCCTAACCATTAAGGATTGGGGCCGGTTACTTAACCGGCCCCAACTCTCTGAAAAAGCACTTTCAACGAGCACTTCTCACAATCCCTCTCTAGAACGACCTTCTACAAGGCCACTCCACAACTCGTTTCCTCATGCCCTCGAGACACTCGCTGCTGTCGACGACTGACTTTTCAAGACGTCCTGCCCGTGGCGTAATGTCATGACGACTTAACCGAGGGGAAATCATGACCTACGACTATCAGCTACTTACGGTCGCAATCACCGGGCGCATCGCGACGGTGACGATCGACAATCCACCCATCAACATCATCACCCCCCAACTATATCAAGAGCTGGTTGGGCTGGTTGCCCAGCTCAAAGACGACGATCGTCTTTCTGTGGTGGTTTTCAAGAGCGCTGATCCAGACTTTTTTATTGCACATTACGATGTTGCGAACATTCTCAAGTTCCCGACCGATGGCGATGCTGAACGCAACCTCGAACTCAGTGACTTTCATACTATGTGCGAGCGTTTGCGCACCATGAATAAAGTCACCATCGCGCAAATAGAAGGGCGCGTGGGCGGAGGTGGCAGCGAGCTTGCTGCCAGCATGGATATGCGTTTTGGGGTAATCGATAAAACCGTAATTAATCAAATGGAAGTGCCCTTGGGTATTTTACCCGGAGGTTCGGGCACTCAACGCCTGCCCCGGTTGGTGGGCCGTGGGCGCGCGATGGAAATTGTGCTGGGTGCTGATGACCTAGATGCGCAGACTGCCGAGCGCTGGGGTTACTTGAACCGTATCTACAGCGCGGATCAAATTGATGCAAAGGTCGCAGCGCTAGCCGAGAGAATTGCTCGCTTCCCGATGGAAGCAGTCAGGCTCGCCAAGGCCTCTGTGAATGCCTCAGATCTACCCATCCAGCAGGGTTTGCAGGAGGAGGCTTACTTGTTCGCGAGGCTGCTGCGAACCGAATCGGCTCAGCACAACATGAGCCAGTTTTTGCAGGTTGGAGGTCAAACCCGTGAGGGAGAATTGCGCGTCAGTGAGCTGTCGGCGCAATTAGGTAAAACTGACCAATAGCGGATGCGGGAACTTTTAGAACTTGCTGCCCGACCCGCGATTAGGCGTTTCTTTGCAGTATTCGGTGTCCAATATAGAGATAGATCAAGGCAGGCAAAAGCACGGCCAGGGCGCTGGGCAGGCTGAAAACCGCAGCCATGGGGGTAAACAGGTCCTGCAGATACTTGAATGCCAGACCAATAAATATCCCCAGAGTCAGACGCTGACCAATGCCCGTGTGTCGAAGAGGGCCTAGTACGACGGCTAGTGCCA
Source organism: Pseudomonadales bacterium (assembly GCA_016779425.1). Taxonomy (GTDB): domain Bacteria; phylum Pseudomonadota; class Gammaproteobacteria; order Pseudomonadales; family Azotimanducaceae; genus UBA4421. Next base: position 5,981 of record JADHNQ010000030.1, read on the forward strand.
TCAGCGCCATACTGAGGTAAATCACAGGGGCCGTGATTTTTCTCCAAAAGTGAAGCTCATAGGGGGTGCTGGCGGATGGATGCTGATCTGTTCGGGCCATATAGTCCCAGATCTGTACAAGGGTCATTTTTCTAGGGTCTGAAAAAGCCTGACTGGCCAACTGCTCCGGCGTCACCGGGTTATTCCAGTCGCGATAGGCCTCCTGGAAGGACTGACTATAACTCTCGGACAACCTTGTGGATCTGACGCTATGCAGTCGCCAATTGTTTTCTTCGATGCGGTAAATCCCTTTTTCGGCATAGTAGGTGGCTAACAGTCGATTGTTCTCGTTCACTTCGTAAATCTGAATGTCAGTTATTTCTCCGAGGCGATTCATGCCGGCAATGTGCACAAACTCTGCGCCTTGGCCTGCAGGCCGGCGTAACCAAATGCCGTCCTGGGGCGTAATATCTGTGGCTGCCTCACGAGCTTGATCCGGTGTCGAGGGCACTGAGCGGGCGACTGCGCTACGTTTTAGCTGCTCTGCCGCGCGCTCTCCGGCGGGTGATACGAACTCGCTCATCGCTAGGGCAAACAGTAAACATACACCCAGGGCTGGTAATAGTGCGGCGAGGACTCGATAGGGAGAAATACCGGCTGCGCGGATGGCGGTAAGTTCCCCGCCCTCAGACAGGTTACCCAGCGCCAGCAGCAGCCCAATAAACACGCCGTAGGACATCAACTCCTCGATCCGTCTAGGCATGGTTAGCATGAGGTACTCTAGTGCTTGCATAAATCCGTAGCCAGAATGGCTGTCGTCTAGCTCTTCTATTAAGGCGAATAGCAGAGTCAGCAGGGCGAGCACGGCGATTACGGTGGCGATAGCGACCAGGCATTGACGCGTTATGTAGCGGTCTAAAATGCTCAAGAAGCCGTCTCCTCGGCGCAGGATTCATTTGTCAGCGCGTTAAGCGCTTCGTCATTGCTGAAGAAAATCTGGCCACTGATGTTTGCTGCGAGGTCGGCTGGACCCATGGTCTGCATCAAGGGACCCTTGATTTCGCTTAAGTGAAAGTCAATGCCGGCGTCAGCCAGCGTTCGGCTCATTCGCAGCAGCATGTTGAGCCCTGTGCTATCAATACGATTGACCGAACCACAGGCGAGCACCACGTCTCGTGTGCCTTTTCGGCGCAGGGCCCGGCCAACCACGCGCGCTTCGATTTGTGTGGCGTTAGCAAAAAACAGATTCTCGTCCACGCGCAATACCAGCACATGATGATGCAGGGTAACGGGGTAGCGCTTCGCTGAACGAAACTGCTCAGTGTCACCGAGACGGCCAATTTGAGTGATCACGGGTTTGCTGGCACTACGCAAAAAGAAGGCGATAGACAGAAGCACGCCGGACAGCAGGCCGACCTCGACACCGAAAGCGAGCACGGCGAGCGCGGTACCCCACTCGGTCCAGCAGTCTTGGCGGTAGGTGTTCCAGTTGTTGCGCCAGCTATCGAAGTCGATCAGGTTAAGAACCGAAACCATGACAATGGCAGCCAGCGCTGCCTTAGGCAGGTTCGCGAAGGCGTCGGTAAAAAATAACAGCGTGCCTATGATGATGACGGCGCAGACAATCGAGCTGACGGGGGTACGCGCACCTGCCGCGTAATTCACACCTGATCGAGAAAAAGACCCAGCGACAGGATAGGCGCTACTCACAGCGGCGCCGAAATTAGCCGCGCTCAAGGCGATCAATTCTTGGTTGGGTCTGACTTGTTCGCGTTCCTTTGCGGCCAGGGTTGCGCCGATCGAATAGCTTTCGATGTAGGTAATGACGGCAATGACTGCGGCCGATGGCAGCAGGGCGAGCCAAAGCGCCAAGTCCATGGACGGCCAAGTCAGTTCTGGTAGGCCCGCCGGGACTGGACCAACGGTTTCTGTGGCGTCGGATAGTCCCAATGTTGAGACCATTAAGATGCCCAATAGTGCGATCCACAGCGGCCCGGTTTTGGCAAGCGGGTGATCGTCGCCGCGGATTCCGAGGAGGTTGAGTAATCGCTGTAGGATGGTTTTTGAGAATAGGAGAAACACCAGTGCCGCAGTGCCCATGGCGAGTGTCGTGGCGTTCAGTTCGTCCATGCTTTGGAGCAATGCCGACATTTGTAAAAGCGGACTGCTGGTTTGGTCGATGCCGATGCCTGTAATGGCGGGTAGCTGTGACACGATGATCAGCAATGCGGCGGCGTTGACGAAGCCAGTAATCACCGGGTGACTCAGTAGATTCACCAAGCCACCCATCCGAAACAAATTCAACGTCAGCAATATCATGCCTACCTGCAGGCAAAGTACGCTCGAGATCATCAGATGTGCATTACCGTAATCTGGCGCATGTTCGGCAATGGCCGCTGCGACTAATAGTGCCGCCACTGCGACCGGGCCAACCACCAAGTGTCGAGCACTGCCCAGACAAGCATAAATCAGCATGGGCAGCAGGCAGGCATAGAGACCGGCCTGGGGAGGCAAGCCCGCCAAGTAGGCGTAGGCAACTGCCTGAGGCACGGTCACCATACCGACGACGACTCCGGCGGAAAAATCGCTGCTGAAGTCTGAGCGTGAATATCCTTTTAGCCATTGAAAGATCGGTATCCACTGATGCCAGCGGCGGCCGGCGAGCACAAGTCGCGCCACTAAACGCACGGGAGAGACCCGGATGCTGTGGCATTACCCGTTGACGCTGCTGCCAAGAGCACGACGTGAGAGTTGCCTGGTGTTGAGCGTGACCGCAATCGCATGCGTCGAGTTTATCAGTACGGGCTTTGAATACGCGGCATTTTTTAGCGCTGCCGCGTGGCCCGATACCCCGCGTTATTTACGCGGTGATACACTGCTACGCGACAGCAGAAGCAGAGCATGAGTTAGGGGGGAATATGGACACAAAGGCAGCAGTCGCTCACGCACCAGGTGAGCATCTGAGTATCGAAACGGTCAGGTTAGAAGGGCCGCGACCGGGTGAGGTGCTCATCGAAGTCATGGCCACGGGTATTTGCCATACCGACGCGTTTACCCTGTCGGGCGGCGATCCTGAAGGTATCTTCCCCTCAATCCTCGGTCACGAAGGCGCAGGCGTAGTCCGAGAGGTGGGAGCGGATGTGACATCACTGTCGGTGGGAGACCATGTGATCCCGCTTTACACACCGGAGTGCCGGGCCTGCAAATTTTGTTTATCTGGCAAAACCAATCTATGTGGTGCCATTCGTGATACCCAGGGCAAGGGTTTGATGCCCGACGGCAGTTCTCGCTTCTCGATCGCTGGGGAACCTATCTATCACTACATGGGCACATCGACTTTCGCGAACTTCACGGTAGTGCCAGAGATCGCGCTGGCAAAAATTCGCTCCGACGCACCCTTCGACAAGGTCTGCTATATCGGCTGCGGTGTGACCACCGGGCTTGGCGCGGTGATGAATACTGCCAAGGTAGAGGCCGGGGCGAGCGTAGCGGTATTTGGTCTTGGCGGTATCGGACTCAACGTCATTCAAGGTGCTCGCTTGGCCGGGGCTGAACGCATTATTGGAATTGACCTAAATAATGATCGAAAACCCCTGGCTGAACGCTTCGGCATGACAGACTTCATTAACCCGAGTGATGTGCACGATACGGTGCAGGCGATTGTTGATATGACCGATGGTGGCGTGGACTATTCCTTCGAGTGCATTGGTAATGTCGGCGTAATGCGTCAGGCGCTCGAGTGCTGTCACAAAGGTTGGGGCGAGAGCATCATTATTGGCGTCGCCGGCGCGGGCCAAGAAATAGCCACCCGTCCCTTTCAGCTGGTGACAGGGCGGGTGTGGAAGGGCACCGCCTTTGGAGGAGCCAAGGGTCGAACCGATGTGCCGCAAATTGTCGATTGGTATATGGATGGCAAAATCAACATCGATGACCTCATAACCCATGAATTATCACTGGAGGACATCAATCGAGGTTTCGATCTGATGCACGCCGGCGAAAGTATTCGATCCGTCGTGGTTTATTAGTGATCGACAAGCGCCTGCAAGATACCTGGCTCGCACAATTACGTGAGCCCATCATTGATGCAGAACGACCCATCTGCGATCCGCATCACCACCTCTGGGATCATGAGCTGAACCCTTATTTACTGCCCGAGCTACTGGCAGATATGGGCGAGGGCCATAACATCGTCAGCACGGTGTTTATGGAATGCGGTACGATGTATCGCGCCGACGGCCCGACCGCAGAAGCACCACTGGGAGAAACAGAATTTGTCAACTCAGTCGCCGCCATGTCGGCCTCCGGGCAATACGGGCCTGCCCGAGTCTGTGCGGGTATTGTCGGGTTTGCTGACCTGTCCTTGGGCGCCGACGTCGGTGCCATACTAGATGCGCATATGACGCTGTCGCCAAGATTCCGCGGCATTCGTCATGCTTCCGGATGGGATGCCAGCGAAGCTGTACGCAACTCTCATACGAATCCCACGAGGCACCTGCTGGGTGACGACAACTTTCGCCAAGGCGTGGCAGAGCTGGAGAAACGCAGCCTGAGCTTCGACGCATGGCTCTACCACCCACAAATCCCAGAGTTAATCGAGCTCGCTCAAGACTTCCCATCGCTTACGATTATTGCAGACCATTTCTGCGGTCCCCTGGGCATAGGTCCCTATGCCGGGCAGCAACAGGCAATTTATGCTGACTGGCAAGCAGACTTTAAGGCATTAGGCGCATGCCAAAATGTGTATGCAAAGCTGGGTGGCATCGCGATGCCCGTCAATGGATTTGGCTGGCACCATCGCAATATGCCAGCGAGTTCTGACGAGTTGGTTGAAGCGACCGGTCGGTACCATTTGTGGGCGATTGAACACTTTGGTGCCGAGCGCTGTATGTTTGAGAGCAACTTTCCTGTTGATCGGCAAAGTTGCTCATATCATGTGTTGTGGAACGCTTTTAAGAAGCTGGCCTCGGTTTTTACCGCTGATGAGCAAAATGCGCTCTTTCACGACACCGCCGTTAATGTTTATGGAATCTAGGAAGACGATATGACCGTTGAAGTCATTGGTGCCGGTTTTGGGCGTACCGGAACCTTATCGCTAAAATTCGCGCTGGAGACGTTAGGTTTCGACAAGTGCTACCACATGATGGAAGTCATGTTGAACGAAGGTCATGTTGCTCAGTGGCGACAAGCGGCCCAGGGTGAAAAGGTAGAATGGCATGCTCTCTACGAGGGTTACCGCGCCACCGTGGATTGGCCCAGCGCAAGTTTCTGGCGGGAACTGAGATTTGTTTATCCCGACGCCAAAGTAATTCTCACCTTACGCGATTCCGAGCAGTGGTATACCAGTGTCATGAACACCATTTGGAAGCTGTCATCTACCGCACTGGAGCAGGGCGAGAGTCGCGGCGATCAAGAGATGATCGAGCGAGCCTTAATGGGTCGTGAGGTCATTTGGGACGGCGTTTTCGGCGGTCGTATGGAAGACAAAAACCATGTCATCGAGTGCTTTGAACGACATAACCAGGAAGTGATCGACTCCGTTCCCCAGGAGCAGCTCTTGGTTTATCGCCCTGGTGATGGCTGGGAGCCCCTATGCGAATTTCTGCAAAAGCCCGTACCTGGCACAGACTATCCGCGAGTGAACTCGACGGAAGAATTTTTGGGCACTTGGAAGAAACGCAGCTGATTGTCAGTCAGCGCCCCAGGGAGTTTCTTAAGCCGAGGAACCATTGGGTGTGCCCATTGGCATGAGGCCCAGCACGGTCAAAATGAGCATGCAAATGCTCGCGAGCACGATATAGGCGACAAAGCCTGTCAAGATGCTTCGTGTCACCGAGTGATAGTCGCCCCTTAGCTCTTGTTTGAACGTCGATAACATGCTGCCCTGAAAAAAATGCGTGATCAGCAGCAAGAAAAGCACCTGGCCAATATTCGAGAGAATAGCCTGGGTCATATTAATTTGCACAACATCGGTCTGGCTCACAGCCGGATTCAGGCTCGCTGGCCCTAACCAGGCCATCACGGCTAAAAAGTACACACAAAAGGCAATTAAACCTGCTGCGATCGCCCACGCAGCGGGCTTCTTCATCCCCAGCGCGTGATAGTTCGCTGCCAGCAGAAAGAAGCCCGCCAGCATCGACCCGAAAAAAGTTGAAAAGCCAATACTGTTCAGCGAGTAAAGGCGCGGCAGCTGTTTCTCCGGGGGGTCAGATGGAGCCGGATTGTCGTGTTCGTTCATATGCTTACTCTGGGCCTGAGGGCGGAATTTTCAGGGTCCCGGCGATGATTCGCAAGGACCTAGTCCCTAGGAGCTAGGCAAAAAAGGAATTCGACTCGCATCAAACGGCCCACCGTAGTCAGACACCTCGAAAGCCTCGGCAAATCTAAGATCGACGCGAGCGGTGTTCAAAGCCCGTGCTTTTTTGGCGATGGCTGCAGGTTTGCGCTGATAAAAACCGGTCAGCCAAGCCGTATCGTATGGCCCATCCTGGCCGGGTATAAGAGACGGCAACCACTCAAAAACCTGGGTGGCATGGCATGCCAGCAGATCGATAATCTGCGGTTGCACCGCCTCGGTATCGATAACCCAGTCCAAACGAAAAGGACGGGGCTCTTCGAAGCGATCATAGGTAAGCAAAATGCTCGGCATACCCATGAGCGGCGGTTGCTGCGGTGCAATAGCAGGAACCTGCAGTAAGTACGCACTATCCTTTACCAGCTGAGCGGTGGCCCGGTGATCTGGGTGATAGTCCGCGGTGCGGTGGGTAACAATGATTGTCGGTGCAAAGGCCCGTATAGCAGCGATCAGCTGCTCTCGAAGCTCAACAGATGGGCTCAAGCGGCCATCATCCTGGGGCCAAATTTCCAGTTCGGCCCCGACTTGTGCAGCAGCTTGGCTTGCCTCGCTAAATCGACGGGCCGCAAGATCACTTCGATTGAGTTGATGGTGCCCTGCGTTGCCGTTGGTTAGACAGAGAATCTTGATGGGGTGGCCTGCCCGATGCCAGTAAGTCATTAGACCACCGGCGCCGAATTCCGCGTCGTCGGGATGTGCCATGATCAGCATCAGCCGATGTTCAGCCACGACGGTTGCCTAGGATAGGATTCAGGTTTGGCTCGCGCTCGCCATGGGCTGTCGCCGATTCAAATGCTGCGGCGATGCGCAGCAGGGCCAGGTCGCCTCTGGGTTTGCCGACAAGCTGCACCCCAACGGGCAAGCCTTGGCGCGTAAAGCCTCCGGGCACGGAAATACTAGGCAGTCCTGTCGCTGAGATCATGCAGCAGACTGCCATCCAGTCAATGTAGGTTGGCATTGCAACGCCGTTAATTTCGCTCACCCAATCCAAGTTAGCGTCAAATGGGGGAACCTGGGCTGCCGGAATAATCAGCGCATCGTAGTGTTCAAAGTACTGGGCAACACGGCTATAGAGTGCGCTGCGTTTCAGCTCAGCATCCATCAGCTCGTCCGCGGTCAGCGTCAGTCCTTTTTCGATATTCCACCGCGCAGTTTCCTTGATGGTATCCCGCCAATTTGGGTCGATGTTTTCCAGTCTTTTGGCCAACAGGCGTAAGCCCGCGGCCCGCTGAACTTGAAAGACCTCCATCGCGTCTTTGAGATCCGGTGCACTTTCGACCACCGTAGCGCCCATACGTTCCATCATCGCCGCAGCGCCAGCGGTAATCTCAGTCACCTCCGGGTCAATGGGTAGGCCGCCAAGATCCTTGCTGAACCCAATGCGTAGACGACCCAAGTCTGAGCTTTCCATAGGCTCCAGGGCATCGAGAAACGTCGTTCCGGGATCGGCCAGGGTCAAAGGATCACTGCCATGGGGGCCAGCCATGACTGAAAAAAGCAAAATGGTGTCTCGAACATTCTTTGCCATGGGGCCTGTGGTCACCATGCGTCCGTACCAGCCGAATCCGCGACTGAATGGCATACGGCCAATGGAAGGTCGAAAACCCACCACGTTGCAAAAGCTCGCCGGGTTACGCAGGGATCCGCCAAGGTCGCTACCGTCCGCTAAGGGCAACATGTCTGCTGCTAACGCAACAGCTGCGCCGCCGCTGCTGCCTCCGGGCGTTTTACTCAGATCCCATGGATTGTAGGTATGACCATAGAGCTGGTTGAAGGTATGGGAGCCCAGGCCGAACTCCGGCATATTGGAGTGTCCGATAAAGATGACGCCGGCCTCGCGCAGACGCCTAGCGAGCTCATCATCCTGCGCTTCGACAGTCTCTGAAAATCCTCGATAACCCCAGCTGGTGCTAAAACCTCTGACCGCGACGGCATCCTTAGGCGCCATTGGCAGTCCGTGTAGGGGCCCGCGCTCGGCAATGGGTACCGCATCTGCGGTTGCAGCCAAGGCCATGGCTTGCTCTTGCGGAATCAAATCTACCAGTGCATTCAACGTTGGATTCAAGGCCGCGATACGCGCGTAAACATTCTCCATGAGGGTTGTCGCAGCGATCGTGCCTCTCTGTAAGTCACGGCAGAGGTCTGTTGCATTGCGCCACAGGGGATCGGCTAAAGGCTCAGTCATGGGTCACCTCGGTCAACCAGTGCAGCAGATCGTCTATCACCTCGGCACGATTGAGTTCGTTAAGCATCTCATGGCGACCCTCCGGATATAGCTTGAGGTCAGCCCTTAACCCCGCAGTCTGATAGCGTTTTTGCAGAGCCAGGAGTCTTTTACCCTGATTGTTCAGTGGATCCTCGTGACCGGCGAACAAGTAGATGGGCACATGTTTGCCGATGCGCTGAATATTGCGGGTCTGGGTCGATTGGGCTTGGGAGGCAAACATCTCCGCGAGCCCGCCAGCGCTGAGTCCGGCTCCGCATAGAGGGTCGGCGCGATAGGCGGCGACGCGTTCTTTGTCTCGACTGAGCCAGGCTAAGCC
>JADHNQ010000031.1 GCA_016779425.1 Pseudomonadales bacterium
CCTTTCGCACGTCCAACGCACTGACATTACCTTTGTCGGCGCCTGGCTCTGCAGCCATGGAAGCCGCCTATGCCAACCTGCTGGAGCCCGGCGACAAGGCCATCGTCTGCATAAACGGCGTCTTCGGTATGCGCATGGCGGAAAACGTCAGACGCATGGGTGGTGAGCTAGTCACCGTGGAAGACGAGTGGGGTACCCAAGTTGACCCTGAAAAACTGCGCACAGCTTTGCGAGAAAATCCTGACGCGAAAATCGTCGGCTTTGTACACGCAGAAACATCAACAGGTGTCTGCAGTGACGTGAAAACCCTGTGCGGTCTCGCAAAAGAACAGGGCTGTCTGACTATCGTTGACTCCGTCACAGGCTTAGCCGGCGTTGAGTTGAACGTCGACGAGTGGCAGGCAGACGTTGCTTATTCAGGCACCCAGAAGTGTCTTTCAGCGCCTCCCGGTATAAGCCTCATTACGTTCAGCCAAGCCGCAGCAGACCGAGTCAAGGCGCGCAACACGCCAGTACAAAGCTGGTTCTTAGATGTTTCTCTGCTCATGGCTTATTGGGAAGGTGGTCAGGGTGGCGGTCGTACCTATCACCATACCGCGCCAGTGAATGCTATGTACGGGCTACATGAAGCGCTGCTCATGGTGAAAGAAGAGGGGCTCGAGCAATCATGGGAAAAGCATCGCACCATGCATGCGTCTCTTTATGAAAATTTGAGCGGACTCGGTTTGGAGTTTGTCGTCGACGCCTCCTATCGACTGCCTCAGCTAAACCTTGTGAAAGTGCCCGAGGGCGTTGACGAGGCCGCGGTTCGCAAGCAGCTACTGCAGCAATTTAACCTCGAAATCGGCGCGGGTCTTGGTGCCTTCGCTGGTAAGGTCTGGCGCATAGGATTGATGGGCTACTCGGCGCGGCAAGAAAATGTGCAGTTGTGCACAAGTGCTCTGCGAGCTTGCCTGCCCAGCAGTTAGTCTCTTTACCGTCTCAAGGAGCGGGGACTCAGCGAGATGCTGACGACTCGCCCAGTACGTTAAGCAAGCGTCTCTTTCAAAAAACGTCCCGTGTGGGACTTCTTAATTTTCGCTACCTGCTCAGGCGTACCTGTCGCAATAATCTTTCCGCCACCAGAGCCGCCCTCGGGGCCAAGATCCACAATCCAATCGGCGGTTTTGATCACGTCTAAATTGTGCTCTATCACCACAATGGTATTGCCGTCGTCTCTAAGTCGATGCAGTACATCTAGCAGCTGCGCAATATCGTGAAAGTGCAGCCCCGTTGTGGGCTCATCCAGAATGTACAGGGTGCTACCGGTATCTCGCTTAGACAGTTCTCTCGATAGTTTGATGCGCTGGGCTTCTCCCCCGGACAACGTCGTGGCGGATTGACCGAGACGAATATAGGACAGGCCAACATCTTTCAGCGTTTCGAGCTTTCGTGCCAGCATAGGTACAGGAGCAAAAAACTCCGCCGCATCCTCTACCGTCATGTCGAGCACTTCGTTGATGTTCTTGCCCTTGTAGCGAATATCCAGGGTTTCCCGGTTATAGCGCTTGCCCGAGCAGGTATCGCAAGGCACGTAAATGTCGGGCAAAAAATGCATCTCAACCTTAATCAGGCCGTCGCCCTGGCACGCTTCACATCGCCCGCCTTTAACGTTGAAGCTGAAGCGGCCCGGTTTATAACCTCGGGCACGGGCCTCGGGTACCTGCGCAAACAGCTCTCGAATCGGCGTGAACAGGCCGGTATAGGTGGCAGGGTTTGAACGTGGGGTTCTGCCAATGGGGCTCTGGTCTATGTCCACCACCTTGTCCAAATGCTCTAGACCGTCAATGGCGTCATAGGGACGGGGCTTGAGCGTCGTGGCCTTGTTCAGGGCGGTTGCGGCAATCGGGTACAGGGTGTGATTGATCAGGGTTGATTTGCCAGACCCAGAAACGCCGGTCACGCAGGTGAGCAAGCCGCAGGGAATACTTAATGACACATTGTTGAGGTTGTTACCGTTCCCGCCAGTCAAGCTGAGCATTTTCTTCGGGTCTGGCGCGTTGCGCTTTTTCGGCACTGCGATCTGTTTCTTGCCACTCAAATACTGCCCGGTAACGGAATTTTTGTTGCTCAAAATGTCTTCGTAGCTACCTGCGGCGACCACTTGGCCGCCATGCACTCCGGCGCCGGGGCCGATATCGATCAGGTAGTCGGCCTTACGCATGGCCTCTTCGTCATGTTCAACCACTACCACGGTATTACCTAAATCCCGCAGATGCTCCAAGGTTTTCAGCAGCCGCTCGTTGTCGCGCTGATGTAGGCCAATGGAGGGTTCATCGAGTATGTACATCACGCCAACCAATCCCGCGCCAATCTGACTGGCCAGGCGAATACGCTGGGCCTCGCCCCCGGAAAGCGTCTCTGCACTGCGATCAAGCGTGAGGTAATTCAGCCCGACATCCACCAAAAACTGAAGTCTGGCTTTGATCTCTTTGAGAATTTTGTCCGCAATAGTGGCGCGCTGACCCTTCAGCTTGAGTTTATTAAAGTGTTCGAGGGTTTCAGCGATGGACTGTTCGGTAATGTTTGGCAAGTTGCTTTTGCCCACGAAAACGTGGCGCGACTCTTCTCGCAGGCGGGTTCCCGCGCAGCTGGGGCAGTGTGTTACCCGCATGAACTTTTGCAGATTTTCTCGCACCATGCTGGATTCCGTTTCGCGGAATCGGCGTGCCATATTGGGTAAGACGCCTTCAAATCGATGGGTGCGCTTGATGATATCGCCGCGATCATTGACGTAGCTGAAGTCGATTCGTTGGCGACCACTGCCATTAAGAATGATCTCGCGGTGTTTTTTACTGAGCTTGTTGAACGGCAATTCCACATCAAAGCCGTAGTGCTCGGCGATTGAGCTGAGCATGTGGAAGTAGTAAACGTTGCGGCGGTCCCAACCTCGAATGGCACCCTCAGCCAAGGTCAGCTCGTTATCAGCCACCACAAGGTCCGGATCAAAAAACTGGGTCACGCCAAGTCCGTCGCAACTGGTGCAGGCGCCAGCAGGATTGTTGAAAGAGAACATTCTTGGTTCAAGTTCTGCAATCGAATAGCCGCAGGTAGGGCAGGCAAAGCGAGCGGAGAATATGGTTGCCGGCAGCGCATCGTCGTCCATATCAATCACGTGAGCGACGCCGTCAGATAAATTCAGCGCGGTTTCAAAACTCTCGGCCAGACGCTGAGCAATGTCGTCCTTCACGCGAACCCGGTCCACCACAGCTTCAATAGTGTGTTTTTTATTTTTGTCTAGGGACGGCGCGTCGTCCAAATCCACCACCAGACCGTTTATGCGTGCACGTACGAAGCCGTTACCAATGAGTTCCTGGAATACGTGCAGGTGTTCGCCCTTGCGTTCATTGATGACTGGTGCCAACACCATGATGCGTTGATCAGGCATACCCTGAATGACCTGATCCACCATCTGGCTGACGGTTTGCGCATCCAGCGGTAAATCGTGAGTCGGACAGCGCGGTTCGCCTACGCGCGCAAAGAGTAGGCGCAGGTAGTCATAAATCTCGGTAATGGTGCCCACGGTTGAGCGGGGATTGTGAGAGGTAGATTTTTGCTCAATTGAAATTGCAGGTGACAGGCCCTCGATCAGATCGACATCGGGCTTTTCCATCATGGATAAGAATTGCCTGGCATAGGCCGACAGAGACTCTACATATCGACGCTGCCCTTCGGCATAAAGGGTGTCGAAGGCTAAGGACGATTTTCCAGACCCCGAGAGGCCGGTAATGATTACGAGCTTATCCCGCGGTATGTCCAGATCGATATTTTTGAGGTTGTGGGTGCGTGCACCGCGGACAGCGATCGTATCCAAGACGTGGGTACTCGTGGCAGCAAAAAGAGACGCAACATAGCTTGATCATGCAAGCGCAGCAAGATCGCCGACATCGCGTAAGCCAGACAATAGCTTCCGGAGTCATAAGGCGTACATCGAACAACGCATATTTGCGATTGGGTGGCCCACGGCTTTGCACTACACTAGCAATTCGAACTTTTTTCGGAGACAACAATGGCGAGAGGCATCAACAAGGTCATGCTGATTGGCAACTTGGGCCGAGACCCAGAAACCCGCTACGCACAAAATGGTAGCGCGGTGACTCGGTTTAGCATTGCAACCTCTGAGAGCTGGAAAGACCGCACGAGCGGTGAGCAGCAAGAGCGAACCGAATGGCACAATGTGGTGTGTTTTGCGCGATTGGCTGAAATTGCCGGCGAGTACCTGCGCAAAGGCTCAAAGGTCTACATCGAGGGCAGTTTGCGAACCTCAAGCTGGGAAGCCAACGGTGAAAAGAAGTATCGAACCGAAATCAACGCCCGGGAACTGCAAATGCTGGACAGTCGAGGCAGCATGGGCGACGGCGGCTTTGGCGGCGGCTCTGCACCGAATGACGGCTTTGCCAGTCCGCCCAGTGGCTTTGGTGCCTCGCAAAATGCTGGCCCCGCTGGGGGCGCAGCAGCGGCAACCGGCGCAAGTCTGTCGGATGATGACTTCGAGGACGATATCCCGTTCTAGATACATGGCCTAGGCTCCGGCGACGATCCAAAACAAAACGCTGCCCAGCACCAGACGGTAGATCACATAGGGCATCATGCCGAAGCGATCGAGCAATCGAATAAAGAAGTGAATGCTCAGGTAGGCGCTGGCAAAGGCTATTAGGCCGCCAACTGCGATGGGTGCCAGATCGACGGAGTTGCCTTCAGATATCAGGTCTAGGGTCAGCAGCAATTGCGCACCCGCAATCGTCGGTATGGCGAGCAAAAAAGAAAAGCGTGCGGCAGCGACTCGATTTAGGCCCACCAGCAGCGCAACGGCTATCGTGATACCTGAACGTGATGTGCCGGGCACCAAGGCCAAAGTTTGCGCCAATCCAATCCAAACGGTATCCGACCAACTAGCAAGGGCGCGGCTGCCCGGTCGCCGATCGGCAATCCATAAAACCACGGCAAATAGTATCGTGGTGGTTGCAATCACACTCAGCGTACGCAGATTTGCCTCGATAATTTCCTTGGTCGCAAAACCGACGATCACCACGGGCAGCGTCGCCAGGGTAAGCTTAAAGATCAGGTCTAGGTGCTCGTCGTGATTCGCCGTGTGCAGGAGGGTGGGCCTCCACCCAAGGTTGGACAGCATTGCCGGTGCTCGGGTCATTGCTGCTAGCATTTGAAGTAAATCTTGTCGAAAGTAGGCAATTACAGCGAGTAGCGTCCCGAAGTGCACGGCAACATCAAAGGCCAACCCCTGATCCGGCCAATCCGTGAGCTGAGCAGGTAGCACCAAGTGTGCAGAGCTAGATATGGGAAGAAACTCGGTTAAGCCTTGAATCAGACTCAATAGAACGACTTGTATCCAGTCCATGCACGGTCCTGCGGGTTCGGGCGCGGAGGATACTAACATCAGGAGGTGGGTTATGACGGATCAAATAGACCCGACAGGCGGTATGAGGACTGGGCCGGATGAGCCAGATGTCACGCGTCTGATCAATATGCCCCTCTTTCCGCTGCGCACTGTTTTGTTTCCCGGAGGCACGCTGCCTCTGCGCATCTTTGAGCCACGCTACGTCGATATGGTGCGCTGGTGTATGCGTGAATCAAGGGCATTTGGCGTGGTGCTCCTCGAAGAAGGATCAGATGTGCTAGATGTCAAAGACACTGGTGATCAGTTAAAAGCACCACAGATATATGATGTGGGTACCGAAGCCCATATCATCGACTTTGACCAGGCAGACAATGGGCTGTTAGGCATTGTGGCCCGAGGCGGTGATAAGTTTTCGGTGCTGCGTACCTCTGTCGAGGCTGATGGCCTTGTTCGTGCCGACGTTCGCTCGCTGCATGAGCCCGCAAACCCTCTACCGGACTCATACGAAACACTGACAAATGTGCTCAAAGACCTACTGTCACACCCGCTGATAAAAGAGCTCGATCCTCAGGTCGACTTGTCCGAGGATCGCTCAGTGAGTCATCGGCTTTCGGATCTTCTGCCCGTTGCGCCAGAGCTAAAACAGTGGCTGCTAGAAATGTCGAACCCATCGGAGCGCCTGTCGGAACTGCAGGAGATCATTAAGCAGCTCTCCAGCTGAGCCAGTTCGCCTGGGGCGCGGAATGTGTGTCAGTGCCCCTGGGTGGTGGTGCGTGGGAATGTCCCTATAATGTTGTCATGACAAACGAAATCGCTTCATACATTACAGACGTGGGACGCCGCGCCCGAGCAGCTTCACGCATTATCGGCAGTGCTAGTACGGCGACGAAATCAGACGCGCTAAAACAAATCGCTGCTGCGGTTGATGGCGCGCGGGTGCCGATTCGCAATGAAAACGCGAAGGATATGGCTGCCGCTGAACAAAACGGTATTGATCAACCTCTGATTGATCGCCTGCTATTGAATGACAAAGGCATCGATCAAATGATCGAAGGCATTTTGCAGGTCGAGGCGTTGAAAGATCCCGTTGGGGAGATGAGTGATTTCAGCTACCGACCTACGGGTATTCAAATCGGCAAGATGCGTGTGCCACTTGGTGTAATCGCGATGATCTACGAGTCGCGTCCAAACGTTACCGTCGATGCAGCAAGCCTCTCCCTAAAGTCAGGCAATGCCTGCATTTTGCGGGGTGGGTCTGAGGCTTTTCACTCTAATCAGGCCATTGCCGCCTGTGTGTCCCAAGGCCTAGAAGGCGCAGGCTTGCCCAGTGCTGCCGTGCAGTTATTAAACACCACAGATAGAGCCGCAGTGGGCGAGTTACTTAAGCTGCATGACTATATCGATGTCATTGTGCCTCGCGGGGGCAAGGGCTTGATCGAGCGTATCAGCAGTGAGTCGCGAATTCCGGTAATCAAGCATCTTGACGGCATTTGTCATGTCTATATTGATGCCGAGGCTGATCCTGAAATGGCCGTTGCCATTGCCTTCAACTCGAAGGTGGAAAAACTTGCGGTATGTAACGCACTAGAAACGTTGTTGATTCACGCTGACATCATGCATCGAGTATTGCCACCCCTGGCGGCCAAGCTGCAGGACGCGGGCATTGAGCTGCGCGGATGTGAGCGAGCACAGCAGTCTGTCCCAATGGGAGGGGCTACCGAAGCAGACTGGGTTGAAGAGTACCTTGGCCCCATATTGGCGATCCGCATTGTTGATGATCTGCAGGAAGCCATCAGCCACATTAACGAATATGGGTCCCAGCATACTGACGTGATCGTCACAGAAAATTACACACACTCGCGCGCATTTATCGGTCAGGTGGATTCGGCATCGGTCATGGTCAACGCTTCAACGCAATTTGCCGATGGATTCGAATATGGCCTAGGGGCTGAAGTAGGCATTTCCACGGACAAAATACATGCTCGTGGCCCGGTAGGCCTAGAGGGCCTCACCTCCCAAAAGTATGTCGTGTTCGGCCATGGAGAAATCCGTCATCGCTAGGGCTCACAGCATTCTGCGCTTCACGGTATTTGACATCTTCGTGGCTAGCGGTTTGCTCTGTGTTCCTCAGCGTGAGGCGCTTCTCGATTGGGTTTGCCTATGAGAATTGGCCTCTACGGTGGCACCTTCGATCCCGTGCATCTTGGCCATATCCATGCAGCGTTGGCAGTGAAGCATGATTTGCAGCTCGATCATGTGCGCATGGTACTGTCCGCCCGCCCAGGGCACCGTGATCAACCGCATACGGCGAATACCCATCGTTGGAAAATGCTCAAGCTCGCTTGTGACGAGCATTCAGCATTAGTTGCCGACGACACCGAGCTTCAGCGTCCGGGTTGCTCATACGCCATCGATACCCTTCAGCATTTCCGTGCGCAGTATCCTCGATCCCAGTTGTGCTGGATCATGGGAATGGATTCCTACCTCACCCTGCCGACCTGGCGAAATTGGCAGACCCTGGTGGAATTCGCTCACCTGATCGTCGTGCAAAGATCCGGACAGCCCACCGCAGTAGACCAACAGCTAGCGTCTTTTCAGCATCGGCTTCAGGCTGAATCCTTAGATGCTTCGCGCGCGGGCAGTATCGTATTTCTTCCCATTCCCATGCTTGATATTTCAGCGACCCAGGTGCGCTGTCTTGCTCAATCGGGAGAGAGCCCTGAGGCGCTCTTATCGGCCAGCGTTTGGACATATATCAACCGAAACCATCTTTACCTCACGAAGGAGGGATCATTTGAAAGCCAGTGAACTGCGAGATCATGTTGTTGCTGCCCTTGAGGATCTCAAGGGCGTCAACATTGTTACTTTAGATGTAGCCGCACTAACCCCCATGACGGACTACATGGTGTTGGTAACCGGCACATCTAACAGGCATGTTAAGGCATTAGTGGATACGGCAAACGAATCTTCTAAGGCCCTTGGTATACAGCCGCTGGGTATTGAAGGTCGAGAAAGCTACGATTGGGTCTTGGTGGATCTAGCTGACGTCATCGTCCATGTGATGAACGAAGAGGCTCGGAACTTTTACGAGCTTGAGCGCCTGTGGTCCAACCTAGACGACGCAGACGATGCACTGCAAAGCTCAGATAGCCTGAGCAATCAAGAAGCAGAAGTCTAACGACCCAGCCAATGAAGCTTCGGGTGATATCAGTCGGTAACAAATGCCCAGCTTGGATTCGCCAAGGTTTCGACGAATATGCCAAGCGCCTGCCCAAGGAGATGCCCCTAAGCCTTACGGAGATCGCTGCACCCAAGCACCACCAAGACCGCAGCAAGATCAACGAACTCGAGGCCAAAAAAATTCTTGAAAAAATTCAAGCCTCCGACTGGGTGATCGCCCTGGATGAGAATGGCCGGCACTACTCTAGCCCTGCACTTGCGGGGGAGCTCGAGGGCTGGCGGGAACTGGGTAAGGATGTTGTCTTCATCGTTGGTGGCGCAAATGGCCTGGCTCCCGAACTGCTCGAACGCGCCGATCAAAAGCTGTCGCTGTCGGCGCTCACCTTCCCGCACTACTTAGTTCGAGTGCTGATTGCCGAAACCCTTTATCGAGCGTGGAGTATCAGTATGGGTCACCCTTATCATCGCCAGTGATTTCCACGAAAACTCCATTATCTGAGTAAAATCAAAGGTCTATTATTCAGCATCTAAATTTTGCTGACATTCTGTCCGGCAATAACAAGGCACAATACCTTGGCACCAGAACTCTCGATAAAAGATCAAAACCGCGAAGTTGAGCTCTTCGTCGGACGAGCGACAACGCTGTTTGTGCTCGTCGTTCTCATGTTGGGACTGCTTGTCTACCGCATGCTTGAACTGCAGCTTTGGAACCACGACACCTACAAAAGCCGCTCGGACGATAACCGCATTCGTGTACAAACCCTCGCGCCACCGCGTGGCCTGATCTTTGATCGCAATGGTCGTTTGCTTGCCGATAATCAAAATGCTTCATCCTTGGCTCTCGTTATCGACAAGATGCCCGAACCCTCCGAATCCCTTGAACGCGTTGGGTCGCTGCTGGAACTTACCAACACTCAGCGCTCTGAAATGATTGCTCGCGTTGAGTCGAACCGGCGTCCAGATGCCCCATTAGTAGTTGTGGATTCGCTCACGGAAGAACAAGTAGCGCGACTGGCGGTAAATCGACACCTGCTTCCCGGAACCGAAGTGGTCAACCGACTTGTGCGGCACTATCCCTATGCCGAAATCGCGGCTCACGCGGTGGGATCGGTGAGGCGGCTCAGCGACGAGGATCTACGTCGGGTGGACCCGGTGCAATACAGCGCCACAGAATTTATCGGTAAGCGTGGCGTTGAGGCTTTTTACGAGGACACGCTGCACGGTCAGGTGGGCTATCAAAAGGCCGAAAGCGATGCGCTGGGTCGATTGCGTCAAACCTTGGATGTGCAGAGTCCAACTGCGGGCAAAGACCTATACCTGCACTTAGATATTGATCTGCAGCGTGCTGGCGTCACCGCTCTTGCCGGTCGTCGAGGGGCAGTTGTTGCCCTAGACCCGCGCAACGGTGGGGTCTTGGCCATGGTCAGTCAACCAGCCTACGACCCAAACTTTTTTGTCACTGGCATGAGCGAGGCAGTTTTCGGCTCGCTCAGTACGTCTAAGTACGTGCCGCTATTCAACCGCGCCACCAATGGACAATATGCGCCGGGTTCGACGTTTAAGCCGATCGTCGGTCTTGCCGGAATTGGCTTGAACGCGACGACGTGGGACACGGTGATTGAGGATCGAGGTGCCTTCCAGCTACCCGGACAGGAGCGAGAATATCGCGATTGGTCCTGGACCAAGGACAATTCTGGCGGACAAGGCACGGTGGACTTACGCCGCGCTATTTACCGCTCGTCGAATGTCTATTTTTATGATCTGGCGAGCCGGATCCCGGTTCAAGACCTTGTGGACTTTGCCGCGCAGTTTGGGCTCGGTCGTGACATGTCGGTAGACATACCCTCAGCCGGTTCGGGTCTATTACCTGACCCAGTCTGGAAGCAAGGTGCCAAGGGATTGCCCTGGTTTCCTGGCGATTCAGTGAATATGGGTATTGGTCAGGGTGATCTGCTGGCCACCCCTCTGCAGATGGCGGTTGTTGCAGCGACTCTGGCTAACCGGGGCCGTTTGGTGCAGCCAAGAATGATGCGAGGCATTGACGCGCCAAAGTCAGGCGATGGGGAATCTTCGCTGCCGTCGACGCAAATCGCTTTGGAACAGGTATCGACCCAGGACTGGGAAAGTATGGTGGCTGCTCTGGAAGATGTGGTGCACCGAGGCAATCAGGGCTTTCGGGGCAATGGCACCGCCTGGGCCTACATCGGACAAGACATTGATTATCGTATGGCCGGTAAATCTGGCACCGCCCAGGTTGTGGAGATCAGTCAAGGCGAAGAGTATGACGAAGAGACCCTGTCGGAATTTGACCGCAAACACGCATGGTTCATTGCCTTTGCACCCGTCGAAAACCCGACTATCGCGCTGGCTGTGCTGGTAGAAAACGGCGGTGGCGGTAGTTCAGTCGCAGCACCAGTGGCGCGGGCAGTAATAGACGCACACATGCAGAAAGCGGAATCCAAGAAAGTTGCGCAACAAGAAATGCTGGTGCAGCGGTAAGCGCCGATGATCCAGGCAGATTTCCAGCGTACATTGTCGCCCTACGATAGTGCAGCAACTAAACCTTCTCGCTGGTACTTTCGTCTGCACATTGATCCTATCTTGGTCGGGTTACTGACCGTCGTCATTGTTTATGGGCTGGTGGTGTTACGCAGCGCCGTGGACGGTAACGAGGCACTTTATACGGCGCAGATTCAGCGTTATGCGATTGCTTACGTCGTGCTGATCGTGGCGGCGCAAATACCGCCGAATCTTTATTTGCGAATTTCGCCACTGGTTTATGTCGTTGGCATGATCCTGCTTCTGCTCGTGCTTTTTTTCGGCGTCTCAGTCAAAGGGTCACAGCGCTGGCTCGAGATTCCTGGGCTTTTTCGTTTCCAACCCTCCGAACTGATGAAACTGGCGGTACCCATGGCGGTGGCCTGGTATCTGCAGAAACGCAGTTTGCCGCCCTCGCTGAAATATACGGCAGCCTGCCTCGGTATTATGACGTTACCTGCCTTGCTTATTGGTCGCCAACCAGACCTTGGCACAAGTATTCTCGTATTCGGAGCGGGGTTTTCGGTACTGCTGTTGGCTGGACTGTCTTGGCGTTTGGTGCTTTGGGCTGGCCTTGCGATCAGTGCCGCTGCACCGCTGATCTGGCAATTTGTACTTGAGGGCTATCAACGCCAGCGCGTGCTCACCTTGTTCGATCCACAGAGCGATCCTCTAGGAGCTGGCTGGAATATTATTCAATCCACTACGGCGATTGGTTCCGGTGGGCTCTTCGGCAAGGGCCTCTTTCAGGGTAGTCAAAGCTATCTCGACTTTTTACCCGAGGCCCGAACCGACTTTATCGTGGCCGTGATGGGCGAGGAGCTAGGCTTTGTCGGCATTGCATTCTTGTTGCTGATTTATCTGCTCATTATCGCGCGGGGGCTGTGGCTGGCCTCCCAGGCAGGGAGTACATTTGGCCGCTTGCTGGCGGGTGCCTTCGTGCTGACATTTTTCGTATACGTTTTCGTCAACGTGGCAATGGTCAGCGGTATCTTGCCAGTGGTAGGGGTACCCTTGCCTCTGGTCAGTTATGGCGGCACCTCCGCCATTACGCTCATGGCGGGATTTGGTGTCATTATGTCGGTACGCACTCACAAGGCTTGGTGAATATATGCAAATTATTTGGGTGGGAGTCGATCAACGCTTTTCGTTCTTGGCGCGTTTGGTAGGGGTTTTCGTGCGATCAGCGGTTTTTTTTGGTGGCGTCTTGCTCGCGTTTTCTGCGCTCGCTGAGCCGTATGCGGCGCGCACTCAAGTGCAGGACTATATCGATGAACTGGTCGAAACCCATGGGTTTTCTCGGATGGCGCTTGAGGAGGTTTTTGCCCAGGCATCCAAGCAAGAGCGCATTATTGAGCTGATGTCCCGACCAGCTGAGCGCCGGTTAGTCTGGCACGAGTATCGAAAGATCCTTGTAGATGAACCAAGGGTAAGCCAGGGCATTATTTTTTGGCGCGAAAACGAAGCTGCACTGGAGCGCGCAGCCAAGATCTATGGGGTCACTCCAGAAATTGTCGTAGCCATTATTGGTGTTGAGACCCGCTACGGACGGATCATGGGAAATTTCGGTGTGGTGGACGCGTTAAGTACCCTAGCCTTCGACTACCCACCCCGCGCAGAGTTTTTCCGCGGTCAGCTCACCCAACATTTTTTATTGTCCCGGGAAGAAGGCAAAAACCCGTTAAGCATGCAGGGATCCTATGCCGGTGCCATGGGATTTGGTCAATTTATTCCATCTAGTTATCGTGCCTACGCCGTGGATTTTGACGGCGACGGAGTGCGCGATATTTGGGCTAATAAAACCGATGCCATCGGCAGCGTCGCCAATTACTTTGCCGAGCACGGTTGGCGGGGTGCTGAAGACGTGGTCGAGCGAGTGACCCTCGGCGATGAGACGTCGGAACTCAGCGCCTTGATCAATAGTGGTTTGAAGCCAAGTATTACCGTTGCCGAGTGGCGCAATATGGGGGTTCAGGTCGGTCCGCAGCAAGACGATAGTCGTCTCGCAACCCTTATGCGCATGGAACAAGAAAGCGGCAACGAATACTGGCTAGGTTACGATGACTTCTACGTCATCACGCGATACAACCACAGTCGGCTCTATGCGATGGCTGTTTATCAGTTAAGTCAGGCGATTCGTGAACGCCGCGAGAGCACCCTCTACCCTACGTAAATGAGTTCTACCTTCATTCCCAGCCCGAATATAATGCGATTGTTTGCGTGGGCTTCGGTATTTGCCGCGCTTGCGGGCTGCACGGGGGTGGCGATCGATCCAATTCCTACGGGCACAGGACAGGATAGGGCGCCTTCGCTATCCCGGGCGGAGCTCAGTCAGCTGCGCCAGCTTCCCAACCCGAAAGTAGTTGCCCTGGAACCCAGCGCCACCGGCAACAGGCCTGAGTATGAAGTTTGGGGTAAGACCTATTCAGTGATGGAGTCGGCCCAGGGTTATCAGGCAGAGGGGGTTGCATCTTGGTACGGTGCCAAGTTTCACGGTCGCAGAACATCCAGCGGTGAAGTCTACGACATGTATCAGCTCACAGCGGCTCATCGTTCGCTGCCAATCCCCGTCTTCGCCCGGGTGACAAACCTAAGAAACGGTCTAAGCACTATTGTGAGGATCAATGATCGCGGCCCCTTTCATGCTGAACGCCTGATCGATTTATCCTTCGCGGCGGCGGTGAAACTTGATTTTCATCAGGCCGGAACCGCACCCGTGCGGATTGAAGTGTTGGAACAACCAAGCTCGGAAGAGCCGCACCAAGAACCGTACCAAGACCACGAGCAGCCCTACTTTTTGCATGCGGGGCAGTTCAGTTCTGAGGATCAAGCCCGAAGTGCCCTAGGCCGGCTTGCCAGTCTAGGTAACTCCTCGGTTCAGATAATCGCTTTAGAGCGAGGCGGCTTTGCTTTACGCATTGGTCCGATTGCGTCGAAGCCCGGACTCAATCGATTGCAGGCACTGTTAATCGCACTAGACATTGGATTGCCCACGCTGGTGCCGGGGGGCTAGTATTCACATTTCAACGGAAGCTATTCGTTATGCGCCTATTTGGCATTGCTCTGGTATTTCTAACACTTGTCTCTAGTTCTGCTTTCGCAGCTAATTCAATACCACTGCTCCCGCCGCCTAACTTGCAGGCCTCCTCCTTTTTGCTGATCGATGCCGATACCAACAAAGTGCTGGCCGAGCACAATGCTCGACAGCGCAGTGCGCCCGCGAGCCTTACGAAGATCATGACCGGCTATGTGGTGGAAGAAGAAATTCGACGCGG
This sequence comes from Pseudomonadales bacterium, assembly GCA_016779425.1. Lineage (GTDB taxonomy): Bacteria > Pseudomonadota > Gammaproteobacteria > Pseudomonadales > Azotimanducaceae > UBA4421. Next base: position 14,389 of record JADHNQ010000031.1, read on the forward strand.
CAGACTCGGCACCGACGAGCCCGTGCAAATCAGCGTTAACGCCTGGCGAACGGGCGGTTCGAAGATGTTCATCCGCGAGGGCACTAGCGTGGAGGTGTCGCAGTTGCTCAAGGGCGTCATCATTCAGTCTGGCAACGACGCCAGCGTCGCCCTAGCTGAACATATTGCTGGCAGCGAAGATCAGTTTGCGGATTTGATGAATCAGCAAGCGCAGTTGCTCAACATGAACGACACCCAGTTTCGTAACGCCACCGGGCTACCCGACGAGCAGCACTACAGCACCGCTTGGGATCTGGCCTTGCTGACAAGGGCGCTGATCAAAAATCACCCTCAGCAATATG
>JADHNQ010000032.1 GCA_016779425.1 Pseudomonadales bacterium
TATCGGCATCCCGTTTTTGCTACATCAGCTATGGGGGTTTGTTTCGCCTGGTCTATATCGCAGTGAAAAACGATTTGCCTTTCCGCTGCTGTTTTCCAGCGTCGTCTTGTTCTACGCGGGCATGGCGTTTAGCTACTTTCTGGTATTTCCGCTGGTATTCACTTTCTTGGTGGCGGTAAGTCCAGAGGGTGTGCCGATGATGACGGACATCAACCAGTATCTAGACTTTGTACTGAAGATGTTTCTGGCCTTTGGCATCGCCTTTGAGATACCCGTTGCTACCTTTTTGCTGGCTTGGTCAGGGCTTTCCAGCGCTGACAGCATGGCAAGGAAAAGACCCTACGTCATCATCGGCTGTTTCGTCGCGGGCATGCTGCTGACGCCACCTGACGTGATTTCGCAGCTGTTGTTGGCGCTTCCGACGTGGGTACTGTTCGAGTTTGGGGTTGTGATGGCGAGGCTGGTGGAAAACAAAAGCGCCCATAAAGAGACCGAAGAACCTAGGGAACTCTAACCAACCCTTGGCTGAACCCCGAGCGGATCATCTGACGTTACTAAGGCTGAAGAGGATGCTCTATTAACAGCGTAAAGGGCCCGTCATTTTCGCTGGTTACCCGCATGTCTGCTCCAAACTCTCCGGTCTGCACAGGGACCTGAGCACCCACCGCTTCGACAAAGGCACGATACAGGGTGTTCGCCAATTGCGGCTCCGCGGCCTGTGAAAAAGAGGGTCGTCGGCCTTTGCGCGTATCAGCAAGCAGGGTGAACTGAGAGATCACCAGGGCTTCACCGGCAATATCCAGAAGACTCAGGGATGTTTTCAAGTTGACTGACGTCTGAGGGTTCGGCTGCGGATCATTAGGCTGAGCGCTACTGCCATGGTCGAAGATCCTAAGATTGACGATTTTTTCCGCCAGCCACGCTACCTGCTCAGGCCCGTCGCCATGCGCGACGCCAAGATAGATGAGCAATCCACGACCAATCTCGCCAACAGCCTGGTCGCCGACTTGAACCCTTGCCGAGCTGACCCTTTGCACCACGGCTTTCATGGAACTGATCTCAGGTAAGAGCCCAGGTCATTCACGAGGACTCAGGCGCGTTTGCGCTCACTCTCTTTGAGCAGTAGCTTACGAACGCGAATGTTCTCCGGGGTTATTTCAACAAGCTCATCATCGTCGATGAATTCCAGAGCCTGCTCCAGAGTCAGATTAACGGCCCCGCTAAGCTGAATATTCTCATCGGTGCCCGCTGCCCGAACGTTCGTGAGCTTCTTTTCTTTGAGCGGATTCACGGTCAGATCGTTACCGCGGGAATGTATGCCAACCACCATGCCTTCGTAGATCAGGTCATTTGGCTTCACCATCATGCGGCCGCGTGCCTGCAGGTTCCAAAGCGCAAAGCCGACAGCCTTACCCTGGGCGTTAGAGATCAGCACGCCATTCTTGCGTGAGCCTACGTCCTCAGAAATTCGCGGTCCAAAGCCATCCGAAGCAAAAGACATAATGCCTGTACCGGAGGTTTGCGAGAGAAAAATCGGCCGGTAGCCCATAAGTCCGCGACTGGGGATACGAAACTGCAGTCGCACCCGGCCCTTGCCGTCGGGCTGCATTTCTTGAAGCTCACCACGACGATCGCCCAGGGACTCCATGACTTTGCCTTGATGCTGTTCTTCGATGTCGAGGGTAAGCGTTTCAAAGGGTTCGTGTATGACGCCGTCTATTTCGCGGTAAATCACTTGGGGGCGGGATACCGCTAACTCGTAGCCCTCGCGGCGCATGGTTTCAATCAGCACAGAAAGGTGCAACTCGCCCCGACCGCTCACTTTAAAACGATCAGGGTCATCAGAGTCTTCGACCATCAGCGCGACATTGTGCAGGGCTTCGGTCTGCAGGCGCTCGCGAATCTGGCGGCTGGTAACGTACTTACCCTCGCGGCCGGAGAGCGGCGAGTTATTGACACAGAACATCATTGTCAGTGTCGGCTCATCAACACTCAACGGTGGCAAAGCCTCCACCGCATCCTGAGCACACAGGGTGTCTGATATGTTGATCTTATCGACTCCGGTCAAACAGATGATGTCTCCGGCGAATGCTTCGGAGGCCTCTACGCGCTCTAGACCGCTGTGACGATAGATATTCATCACCTTACCCTTGCGCTCAAGACCCTCACGGTCGACCACCATGACCTGTTGGTTACGTTCAACCCGACCACGAGTAATACGCCCGATGCCTATCACCCCCTCGTAGGTTGAATAGTCCAAGGAGCTGATCTGCATTTGGAACGGTCCACTCTCGTCAACGGTCGGTGGCGGCACTTGGTCGACAATCATGTCTAGCAGCGGGCTCATATCGTCGGCGATGGCGTCTAGCTCAAGCCCGGCGACACCATTGATCGCACTGGCGTAAATAGACGCGAAATCCAGCTGCTCATCGCTGGCACCCAAATTGTCAAAAAGCTCGAACACTTGATCGATCGCGCGATCAGGATCACTGCCGGGACGATCAATCTTGTTTACCACGACGATGGGCTGCAGGCCGTAAGCAAAGGCTTTTTGGGTAACAAAGCGGGTCTGCGGCATGGGTCCGTCGACGGCATCTACCAGCAGCAGCACCGCATCGACCATGGACAAAATTCGTTCTACCTCGCCGCCGAAATCCGCGTGCCCTGGGGTGTCGACAATATTGATCTGTACATCGCGATAACTGATGGCGGTATTTTTCGCCAAAATCGTGATGCCTCGCTCTTTCTCTAGATCGTTGCTGTCCATGGCGCGCTCAGCTGCACTGGAGTCGAGCAAACCGGTTTGCTGCAGCAAGCAGTCCACTAAGGTGGTTTTGCCATGATCGACGTGAGCGATGATCGCGATATTGCGTACATTCAAATTCGACACAACAGTCTTTTTCCTTTTATTCGGGGCGGATAAATCGCAGCGTGAGCAACTTCGTTACGACCCATAGTCTTGGGCACAGTTTTGGGCGCCGCGGCAAGCGCGCGATTATGGCCGAAGGACAGGTCACTGTCGCCTAAAACCAACGCTCAATATGCTTCAAACGCAACGTGTGATGGGCGGCACAAAGATCGACCGTTCATACAACGCACAGCACCGATTTGCACCGAAAAAACACATATATGACGTTGTGCACGAACATCAAATGCACCAGAATGGCGCACATGCCGCGACTCTAAGGACTGATTGCACTGAATTAGTGCAATTTTCATCGCAAGAATGAATAATCTATTAGAATTCAACGGCTTACGTGTAATCGAGTATGGCATACATTTTGCTGTCTTTTAGTTCAGGGCATGATCTTGCGCAGCCTTTGAACGAAGCTTGCTACCTGTTCCTGGCGATTATGCACTGATATTGACGTTGCTTTGGTAGCAACACGTACATACCTGCGACAATCCACGGGTACCTATACTTAAGGAGATAAACCAAGCATGAAATCGAAACTAGAATACATCTGGCTGGACGGCTACCAGCCAACGCAGAGCCTGCGAAGCAAAACTCAGATGAGTAAGGACAACTTCTCAGGAGCACTGGAAGAGGTAGCAATGTGGTCTTTTGACGGCAGTTCAACCGAACAGGCCGATGGTGGCAGCTCTGACTGTCTGTTGAAGCCAGTGGCCATCTACCCAGACCCGGATCGCCAGAATGCCTACCTCGTCATGTGCGAAGTGTTAAATGCAGACGGTACACCTCATGCCTCCAACGGACGCGCCACTATCGATGACGATGACAACGATTTCTGGTTTGGTTTCGAACAGGAATACTTTTTGTGGGATGTCGATACGCAGCTACCTCCGGGTTTTCCCGCGAACGGCTACCCTGGACCTCAAGGCCCTTACTACTGTTCCGTTGGTGCGGCTAACGCCCATGGCCGTGACTGTGTTGAAGAGCACTTCGACCTGTGTCTTGAAACAGGCCTGAATATCGAAGGCATCAACGCGGAAGTCGCCGCCGGCCAGTGGGAATTCCAGATTTTCGCCAAGGGTGCAAAAGAAGCCGGCGATCAGATTTGGGTTGCGCGCTACCTCCTTGAGCGCACGGGTGAGAAGTACGGTTATGCCATTAATTGGCACCCAAAACCCTTCGGCGATCTGGACTGGAACGGTTCGGGTATGCATGCGAACTTCTCCAATGAAGCGATGCGAACAGAAGGCAAGGAAGAAATTTTCACCAAAATCTGTGAAGAGTTCGGCAAGAATATTCAGCGTCACATCAGCGTATACGGTGCTGACAACGACCAGCGCTTAACTGGTAAGCACGAGACTCAGTCGATTGACGAGTTCAGCTATGGCATCTCAGATCGCGGTGCATCGATCCGGATCCCGGTCACCACACCAGCAGATGGCTGGGTTGGGCGCTTGGAAGATCGGCGAACTGCATCAAACGCTGATCCTTATAAGGTCGCAGCGGTCATCGTCAAAACCACCAAAGAGGCCCTGGCCTAATAGACCGCGACCATGGCGATTCTCCCGAGAGACCTAGAGCTCTCGGAGAGCGCTAGACAATGGTGAGTTAGGAGGGGTGTCGGTCTTGATCGATACCCCTTTTTTTGACTGTAATCCATGACCGGGTGCGTTGGTGCCTGCATTTTTTTGGCGCAAACTGATCGACAGCGGAGTCTTTGGCGTTTGATTTGGATTTGGTCACATGGGACAGGTACTTCAAACGCGGCAGGGCCCTAAGCGTGAGCGAGTACTTACTAAAACGAGGCGCGGACAAATTAAGATTGAACGCCTTCGACGCGGGCCGCAGCGCAATTGTCCCGCTCAGGCACCCACACATTACAAGGCCGTAATAGGTTAATAACTGTCAGGCATCGATGAACCAGATCAGAAAACGCCCAGCAAACAACCATAAGCTTGCCGAGCACTTGCTCGGCAGTTTAACGACAGCTGTTATCGTGTTGGACGAAAGGTTTACGGTGAAAAAGCTCAACAGCGCCGCCGAAGACCTGCTTCATGTGTCTGCCAACGCTGTCCTTGGCACCCTCCTTACCGATCTTCTGCTGCGTAACGACGAGCTTATCGCGTCACTGCGCCAAGCAGTGACTGATGCCCAGCCCTTTACCGCGCGCAATGTGAAACTGCAGCTGCCCGAGAGCACGGTGGAAGAAGTGGACTTGACCGTTTCCAACTTAGAGACCCCAAAAGGCCTGCTACTGGAGCTGCACCCAACCAGCCGCATCAATTCGATCAGCCAGGGTAGCTTCACCGATGAACAGCAAATCACTACGCGTAGCCTCATAAGAGGCTTAGCCCATGAGGTAAAAAACCCTTTGGGAGGGATCCGCGGCGCAGCTCAGCTGCTTGAACGTACACTGCCAGAGGCCGAACTTAGAGAATATACCAACGTTATTATCAGCGAAGCGGATCGCCTAAGAGACCTGGTGGATCGTATGCTGGGTCCTTGGCAACCCATGCAATTTGCTCCGGTGAATTTAATCGAAGTCATCGAACGTGTGATCCACATTTTAAAGGGTGAATTTCATAGCGACCTGCATTGGCAGCGAGACTACGATCCTAGTTTGCCGGCGGTTCAGGGCAGTAGGGATCAGCTGATCCAAGCGATTTTGAATATCGCCCGCAACGCCTGTCAGGCGCTGCAGCAAACCGAACGCGCACGCATCGTTTTTAAGACTCGTGTCGTCCGCCAATTTACCATTGGGTCGGTGCGCCACAGACAAATTATGCATCTAAGTATTTCCGACAACGGCCCGGGCATCCCCGAAGACCTTATCGACCGAGTGTTCTTTCCCATGATTAGCGGTCGCAATGAGGGCTCTGGGTTAGGGCTTTCCATCTCTCAAAATATTGTTGGCCAGCACGGGGGAACCCTGCAGGTCGCCAGTCGCCCGGGCAACACGGAATTTTCCGTCTATCTGCCCTTTAGCGACCCGAACCAACCCAGCGAGGCAAAAGAATTAATATGAACCAGCACGTTTGGGTTATTGATGATGACAGCGCAATTCGGTGGGTTCTGGACAGAGCGCTCAGCCAAGCCGGCATACCTATTACCGCATTCAATACGGCAGATCAGGCTCTTCATCATTTGGGTGATGAATCGCCCCTGGCCATCATTACGGATATACGCATGCCCGGAATGTCCGGACTAGAATTTTTGCGCCAGGTCAAAGAAGCACATCATCAAGTTCCCATCATTGTAATGACCGCTCACTCGGATCTCCAAAGCGCTGTCACCAGTTTCGAGCGGGGCGCCTTTGAGTATTTGCCCAAGCCCTTTGACGTTGATGACGCTGTTGCCGTTGTAAGACGGGCCATCGCGCAAACCGAAGAGGTCAAAAGTGTTTCCATTCCTGAGGCAACAGGCTCGACCGAGATCATCGGTCGGGCGCCCGCCATGCAGGAAGTTTTCCGCGCAATCGGTCGACTTTCTTCATCTAACGTCTCTGTGTTGATCAACGGTCCATCGGGATCGGGTAAGGAATTGGTCGCTCGCGCGCTGCACCGTCACTCGCCAAGACAAAGCGAACCCTTTGTTGCGTTGAATGTTGCGGCCATACCCAGCGACCTCATTGAGAGTGAGCTCTTTGGTCACGAAAAGGGCGCGTTTACTGGTGCAGCCCAACGACGCGTTGGCCGCTTCGAACAAGCCGATGGCGGCACCCTGTTTTTGGATGAAATTGGCGATATGCCGGCCTCAGCCCAGACCCGGTTACTGCGCGTGCTGGCAGAAAACGAATTTTATCGCGTTGGGGGCCACCATTCCGTCGGCGTCGATGTGCGAATCGTGGCTGCAACGCATCAAAACCTTGAGCGGCTTGTTGAACAAGGCACCTTTCGCGAAGACCTTTTTCATCGCCTCAACGTCATTCGCGTCCATGTACCAAGCCTGTCAGAACGTCGCGAAGACATACCCTTACTCGCCAAACACTTTCTTGATGCCGCTGCCATCGAACTCGGCGACGAACCGAAGATTTTGGACCCCGCTGCGGCAGAGTACCTTAGCCTGCTGCCATGGCCGGGCAATGTCCGCCAGCTAGAAAATACCTGCCGCTGGCTGCAGGTGATGGCCAGTTCTCGGACCATATTGATCGAAGATCTGCCGCCAGAACTGCAGCAAAGCGAAACGAGTACAGAACAGGGCAGCTGGGAAACGGGATTAGAACTCTGGGCGAATCAACAATTGGAGAAGTCGCCTGAAATGGCACTACTGGATACCGCAATGCCTAAATTTGAGCGGGTAATGATCAATGCAGCCCTACGCAAATCTGGTGGTAGAAAGAAAGACGCCGCAGAGTTACTTGGCTGGGGTCGAAACACCCTAACCCGCAAAATGCAGGAACTCGAGCTGTAGCGCGCCACCATGCACATCGTGCTTTACCAGCCGGAGATCCCCCCCAATACTGGCAACATTATCCGTATTTGTGCGAATACCGGCGCTAGCCTGCACCTAATTCGCCCACTGGGATTCGACTGGGACGATAAACGTATGCGCCGCGCGGGTTTGGACTATCACGACTTTACCCGCGTCACCTTGCACGACAGTCTCGCAGCATGCGAGCAGCAGCTTCACACCAACCGCTGGTTTGCGATGACCACGAAGGGCAGCCGAAATTTCGCCGAGGTGGCTTTTAACGCGCAAGACGTACTTTTGTTTGGGCCCGAGACCCGGGGCCTACCCGATGAAGTATTAGCCCGCTGGCCTGGAGATCGCAAACTGCGCATCCCGATGCAGGCATCCAGTCGAAGCATTAATCTGGCTAACTCTGTCGCCATAACTCTCTACGAGGCTTGGCGGCAGCGCGGTTACGACGGAATACTTTAGGTGCTTCTACCGCTCTGCTTCAGTCAGCAGAACTCATCATGCGGCTAATGCGTTGTGGGTGCTGAAGCCGCATTCTGTTGTTGCTGCCTTTCTTGCATAGCCTGCACATAGAGCGCTTCAAAGTTGACCTGCGCAAGCTGGATTGGGGGAAAGCCGCCTTTCACGACTAAATTATCGAGGCTTTCACGCGCATAAGGGAACAGCGTAGTCGGACAGGAGATGCCCACCACTTGGCTGAGCTGTACCGGATCCGCATTTTTGACGAAAAAAATGCCCGCCTGCTGTACCTCAACCAAGAAGCCCAGATAGTCCTCCTCTACGTTGGCGCGTACCGTAATGGTCAGCACTACCTCATGCCGATCATCCGGCAAGGGGGCGGACCGGGTATTAATATCAACTGAAAGATTCGGCTGCCACTGCCGGGTAAAAACCTCCGGAGAATTCGGTGATTCGAAAGACGCATCCTTGAGATAGATCTTCTCAATGCGCAGCTGCACCTGCTGTTCGTTTGCGGCGCCCTCGCCCTGTTGCGCTTGATCTGATTGAGGCGCGTCCTGATTTTCGTCCGTCATGATTTTACCACCGGTAAGTTTTGCGCCCGCCATTCAGAGTAACCGCCGGTCAGGCGAGTCACATTGGTGAAGCCATTTTTTTGCAGGAGCGTGCCGGCGGCACCCGAGTGTTGACCCATCTTGCAGGCGATAACGATGGGATTTTCTTTATGCTGTGACAGTTCGTCCAGCCGGGTTTCCAGCGTTGAATAGGGGATATTCACCGCGTCCACAATATGCCCTTCTATGAATTCTGCACGTTCACGCACATCTAGAACGATGGCTTTTTCTTTATTCACCAGCCGCACCAGTTCTTGGGTGCCAACGGTCGCACCCGCACGCGCTCTTTCGTTGCGAAAAAACAAGAACAAAAGCAGCAAGAAGGTGCCAACCAAGATTGGATGGTTACCCAAAAAGGTAAAAAACTGTTCCATACCTACGCCCTTTTAAGGAGGCGCGATTATACACATTCATCCTGAATCACTGTGCTTTTTGCTAAACTCTCCGCCGCATCAAACCTGAGGGTTCCTCAACATGTCCACTGTCAGCCTACTGGTTATTCTGGATGGGTTCGGTCACAGCCTAGAAGTCGAGCACAACGCGATTGCGCTGGCCAAGACGCCAACATGGGACCGCTTCATTGCACGGCGGCCCCATACGCTGATCTCAGGTTCGGGGCTTGATGTCGGCCTGCCTGAGGGCCAAATGGGAAATTCCGAGGTCGGCCATATGAATCTTGGGTCGGGTCGCGTGGTCTACCAGGACTTCACTCGCATCAATCGAGCCATTGATACCAACGAATTTGCGGGTAACGCAGCCTTTAGCGACGTCTTTAGCTGCGTGCGGGACAATCGCAGCGCGCTGCATATCATGGGCTTACTGTCACCGGGTGGCGTTCACAGCCATGAAGACCAGATCTTTGCGTTAATACGCGCCGCAGCAGCCGCCGGACTGAAAGAAATCTACTTGCATGCCTTTTTGGACGGCAGAGACACTCCGCCAAGGAGCGCCATGCCCTCGCTGCAAGCCGCTGAAACCTTGCTGGAGAGCTTGAATTGCGGTCGCGTTTTGAGCATTTGCGGACGCTACTACGCAATGGATCGGGACAACAATTGGGACCGCCAGGCTAGAGCGTACAACCTACTGAGCCGAGGCGAAGCACCCTTCCACGCGCAAAGTGCCGTTGAGGCACTTCAGGGTGCTTACGAACGCGAGGAGAGCGACGAGTTTGTACAGCCAACAGCCCTGCACGATGCTCAGCAGCCACCGAGAGGTATTGCGGCCGACGACGCCGTAATCTTTATGAATTTTCGCGCCGACCGCGCCCGCCAGCTTACCCGCGCCATGACGGACCCCAACTTCGATGGCTTCCAGCGCAGATCCTTTACACCCGCCGCCAATTTCACCACGTTGACGAAGTACGCTGACGATATCGCTCTTCCTTGTGCCTTTGCGCCGCAGGAGCTGCAAAATACCTTGGGTGAGTATCTGCAAAATCACGGTAAGCGGCAGCTGCGCATCGCCGAAACCGAAAAGTATGCGCACGTCACATTCTTTTTCTCAGGTGGACGAGAACAGCCCTTTGAGGGTGAAAAACGGGTTTTGATTCCTTCTCCCAATGTGGCCACCTATGACCTGCAGCCTGAAATGAGCGCCCGCAAGGTCACAGATGAGTTGATAGCGGCAATTCACAGCGGCGATTACGATGCCATCGTGTGTAACTATGCGAACGGCGATATGGTTGGTCATAGCGGCAAGCTGGAGCCCGCCATTGCGGCAGTAGAGACGCTCGATGAGTGTCTGGCTCGACTGGAACAGGCGATCGAGGCCGTGGGCGGCCAAATGCTGGTAACCGCCGATCACGGCAATGTTGAGCAAATGCGAGACCCTCAGAACGATCAAGAACATACGGCACATACCAGTAATCTTGTTCCCTTGGTCTATGTGGGGGATCAACATCTCAACCTGCGGCCTCGGGGCAGCCTGTGTGATGTGGCACCCACATTGCTGCAGTTGATGCAGCTAGAGGTCCCACCAGAAATGACCGGCAAAACACTTATCGCATCGTCCTGAGCATGATCTCGCCATGCTCGGTGCTAGCCCGGCAACTTTGTTTAGTGCTCGCACTAGTATCCAGTGCCGTCAGCATCCAGGCAGCGGAAGATGCCGAAGCCAAGCAGGCACTTGATCAGATAGTCCAAAAACTTAACGCGCTCGAAGAATGGTTCACTGACGCCGAGCAGCGTAGCGCGTCAATCCAGCAGCAGATTCGGCGCCAGGATCAAACCATCGCTGAACTACGTCGGCAGAGCCTGCAGCTCGAAGCCTCCCTCTCTGAGATCGAGTCCGAGGTGGCAAAGCTTCAAAAGCAGCGCCGCAGTCTAGCCGAGCAGACCCAGCAACAGCGCCAGATAATTGTCGCCCATGTGCAGGCGGCATCGCGGTTAAACGCCGACGACTTTATCAAGCAGCTACTCAGCCAACGCTCAAGCGCCGACGCCCAGCGCTTCATGCGTTATCACGGCTACTTCAGTCAACAGCGCCTTGCAACCATAGAGCAGTATAAGGTGACCATGGCTAGACTCACCGAAACTCGAAAGGCGTTAGACGAACAGCTAGAAGCACAAGGAGTGCAAAGTCGGGCGCTAGCCGATCGAACCGAGGAAGTTCAAACCCAGCGAGATGAGCGAGCCTTGGCCGTCAATGCGCTTGCCCAGGAACGGCGGGACAGAACCCGACAACGCGACGCACTGCTAGCCGACAGCGAACGTCTGCGCGCGCTCCTCGCCCAACTGCGCAGCGAGTTATCCACCCTCGATGGCAGAGCATTCGCAGCCGCCAAGGGCCGATTGCCTACCCCACTAACAGGGCGAATCAGACACTCCTTTGGTAAACCCCGTGCAGACACCAATTTGAGCTGGCGGGGCATTGATCTCGCCGCCGACGTGGGCGATACCGTTAGCGCTGTGTTTCGAGGCAGGGTGGTGTTCAGTGACTGGCTCCGCGGTTTCGGGCTCATCGCCATTGTCGATCACGGCGGCGGCTATATGACGCTCTACGGACATGCTGATGCGCTGCTGAAAAGCGCCGGGGATTGGGTGGAGAGCGGTGAACCGATTGCAGAAGCAGGCGATAGTGGCGGCGGATATGAGCCAGGAATCTACTTTGAGCTGCGCCAAGATGGCGCAGTACAAAATCCAGCCGCATGGCTAGTCAAATGAACAGCAAACCCTCGGTAACGCGCCGCACCCTGATATTGGGCGTGCTATGCGGACTTATTGCCGGGATGTTGCTGCCTCGCGGCTTAGTGGATGAGACCGCACGACTAGGTTCGCTTTCATTGCGCAGTCTTGATGAGGCGAACCGTCAGCTCATTGAGCATTATCAAGCACCCCTGGATCAAAGCGCGCTAACCGACGCCGCTCTTCAAGGCATGGTCAGCATGCTAGACGAGGACTCTCAGGTACTGAGTGAACGGGCTTATGCTCAACTCATAGCAAGTACTCGCGGCGCATTCGCCGGTGTTGGCATGCAAGTCGGTTTACGCCGCGAACGGTTTTCTGTGCAGAGAATACTGCCCAACTCCCCGGCAGCGTCTGCTGATATTCAGGTAGGCGATGTGATCATCAAAATCGATGGTCGAGACGTTGTTGGGTGGCAACTCAGCCGCGTAATTGACCACCTGCGCGGTACCGCAGGCACGACTGTCGATCTAGAGCTCAGCAGAGTCGTAAATGAGGATCTGCCACAGCATACAAAAAATGTATCGGTAGTACTCGAGCGCCAACAGCTTAAAGCCGTCTACTTTCGGACACGCCTTTTGGAAAATCGGGTTGTTTATGCAGGAGCCGAGCAGTGTTATGACACCTTGGACCAAGACATAAAGGGCGCCCTGCGCGCACAGGCCGAACTCGAAACTGATTCACCAATCGCAGGGCTGGTGCTCGATCTGCGCGGCAACCCCGGCGGCACGTTAACCTGTGCCGTCAGGACCGTTGACCTGTTTATCGACAGTGGCACCATTGTCAGCACACAGAGCCATCGTGGGATTGAGTCCTATCAGGCAAGCAGCACCACGCCTTACCTATCCTTGCCGCTGGTAATTTTAGTAGATGGCAGTACCGCATCGGCTGCTGAAATTATTGCGGGCGCGCTGCAGGATTATGGGCGTGCAACCGTGGTGGGCAGCCAGACCTTCGCCAAAGGCAGCGTACAAACCCTGCTTTCACCGCTGGCCAATGGCAGCGCTCTGAAAATCACTACCGCACACTATCTCACCCCAAGGGGGCGATCATTTAGCGAGACAGGACTGCTGCCCGATATTGAGGTGAGTTCTTTGGACGAGAACGCGGTGATTGGGGCAGCCCTGCAAGCGATCACTGACCCAGGGGTGATATCGGCTCCATCAAGCGTCGAGTAAGGCTTGCCCTGCAGCCACATCTAGCGTGCCTTCGTAGATCGCCCGTCCGGTAATCGCACCCATCAGCAGAGTGGTATCTTCTGCAAAGGCCTCCTTCAATGCCTGCAAATCATCCATAGCGGTGACACCCCCCGACGCTATTACGGGTAACTGCGCTGCTCTCGCAAGAGCCAGGGTCGATGTCACGTTGAGGCCCTGCATCATGCCGTCGCGATCTATATCGGTATATACAATGCCCGCCAGAGGTAAATCGGATAAATCGCGGACAAAATCTTGGGCGTCGATACCGGTTTCCTTGTCCCAACCCTCGGTGGCCACGACCCCTCTTCGCGCATCCAAACCCAACAGAATATTGCCGGGATAAGCAGTGGCCATAGACCGTAAAAAATCCGGGTCATTGACGGCCTTCGTGCCCAGGATCAAGCCCTGCACCCCAGCGTCTAAGTAGGCCTCGATGATTGGCTGGCTCCGAATGCCACCACCAACCTGCACGGGGACATCGCCCATCGCAGAGACCATCTGCCGAATCAGGTCGCCGTTACGAGGCCTTCCTGCAAAGGCACCATCGAGATCCACGATATGCAGACGTCTCGCACCCTGGCCCTTCCAATGTTCAGCCATGGCCACTGGGTCGCTGGAAAACACGGTGGAATCGTCCATCCGGCCTTGACGCAAACGCACGCATTGACCTTCTTTTAGATCAATAGCCGGGATCAAAAGCATGCTTACAGACTACCCTTGGTAGACGGCACGATGCCTGTCATACGTTCATCCTTGGCAACCGCCATTCGCAAGGCGCGCCCAAAGGCTTTAAACAGCGTTTCTGCCTGGTGATGGGCGTTGTCACCGAGCAAGTTATCTAGGTGCACTGTCATCATCGAGTGATTGACCAACCCCTGGAAAAACTCCCTCAGCAGATCGACGTCGAAGTCTCCAACCCGCGCCCGGGTATAGTCCACCCGATAGTGCAGGCCTGGGCGACCAGAAAGATCGACAACAGCGCGCGAGAGCGCCTCATCCAAGGGCACGTAGGCATGTCCGTAACGAGTTAGCCCGCTCTTGTCGCCCACCGCTTCGTTCAGCGCTTGGCCGAGGACGATGCCAATATCTTCAACCATATGATGCGCATCGACCTCTAAATCCCCAGAGGCTTCCACATGAATATCGATCATCCCATGGCGGGCAATCT
>JADHNQ010000033.1 GCA_016779425.1 Pseudomonadales bacterium
TAAATCAAAACCCAAACGCTCCTTCACAGGAAAAGCCCATGAAAGAAAGCATACTAGCCGCGCTGGAGCCCACCGACGAGAGCGTCAATGTGTTCAATGTGGCGAACCGCGTTGCACAGACGCACGAACACTCACTTGATCTAATCAACGTCGTGCGGCCGGTTGTAGCACACTACCCCGACGTCAGCTTCGCGCATCTTGCGGACAGCGCCTACGCCTGGCAGCGAGAAGTGGTTCGCGGAAACAAGGAGTTCTTTGCACAGGTACCCGGTTTAGATACCAGTAGATTGAACGTCGTCGAAGGAAACCCCGTTCACGAAATAGTCCAAGCGATCGAAAAAACCAATGCCGCTATGGCGGTGATGGGTGTTCACAATCGAAGCGGCTTACAGAAACTGCTGGGGTCGACCACTCTGGGAGTTTTAAACTCTACCGACTGCGACCTGCTGGCAGTACATCCCGACAGCAATGCGAATGACTACAGGCGCATCGTCGTCGCTGTGGATACCTCCAGCACAGCTGGTGCCGTGCTGTCTAAGGCGGCCAAATTTGCAAGTGGCGCGCAGCATGTAGAGATCGTCAGCGTCATCATACCTCTCGCACACCTTTACCCAACCCCCTATACCGCCACCGCGACAGCATTTTCTTTCACGGAATTTGGCGACTTCGCTGAGAAAAGAACGCAAGAAATCGTTACCGAGGCAGCGGCCAAGGCCGGACTCCCGACGGAGGCGGTAACCATTCGAACTGGCGACCCCAGAGACGAGATTGTTGCTGCAGCAAAGGAAGGTAAGGCTGACCTGATTGTGATTGGCAGTGACAGTAAAGGATTGATCAGCCGCATGCTGCTCGGCTCAACAGCTCGCGGGATACTAGATCGCACACCCTGCGATGTTTTGGTTTGTCGCTAGAACTTAATGAGGCGATCTAACTCTGGGTAAAGCTCGGTAGGGTTCAATGCTCCAGTGTGGCACGGGCTAAACCGGCGCCACCACAAAGAGTAGGTCACCAACATTCACTTGCTGGCCATTGCTCATGTTTACCCGGGTTACGCGATAGCGCTTACTCGAGTCGTAGACTTCTCCCTCTGCGTTAAAGTCTTTGAGGGCCACCGGGTTAAAGATCTTCATCGCTTCCAGCTGGCAAAGGGTGTGGTCGAGGTCTATCACATCTCCCACGGCGACGTATTCAGGCTCCGAGGGTGACGGGGTGTTGTAAAAAATCGCCGTCGCCGGCGCCAGCACCTTCAGCTCATCAGTGCCGTCAATCAACACACTATTCCGATCAATGCCGCTGCCTGCACTGCCGCTACTGGCATCAATTTCGGCGATCAGTTTCTCGATGTCGGTGCGCTGTAACAGCTGGGGCAAGTAGTCTGTATCGTATTTGCCTTTGCGGAATACCTCGTCAGCCAACACCAGTTTGAGCAGCGGAATATTGGTGCATATGCCGGAGATGGTTACTTTGTCGAGATAAGCGATTAGCTTGTCTGCAGCGGCGTTTCGATTTTTTGCATGCACAACTACCTGAGCCACCATACTGTCGTAATACGGCGACACAAATTTGCCCGCGCCTACGGTTGTAATAATCTCCACCCCCTCTTCGTCGGGGAAATCGCACTCCAGCACTTCACCCGGATGCGGTCGGAAGGCCAGTGAGCCGTCGGCTTGCTGCAGAATGCGCTCAGCATTTACCCGCGCTTCAATGGAGTAACCCGTCGACTTAACCTTCAAGTCGGCAATGGATTCGCCTGAAGCGATGCGAAACTGCTCAGCCACAATATTGATGCCTGATGTCCATTCAGTGACCGGGTGCTCTACCTGCAGCCGGGTATTCATCTCCATAAAATAGACCGCATCGGACTTCAGGTCATAGATGAACTCAACCGTGCCTGCGCCGACGTAACCAACTTCATTGGCGATGTCGGCGGTCGAACGTTTCACCACATCTAACAGCTTTTTCGGCAGCATGGTGGAGCCAGACTCTTCGATCACTTTTTGCT
Source organism: Pseudomonadales bacterium (assembly GCA_016779425.1). Classification (GTDB taxonomy): domain Bacteria; phylum Pseudomonadota; class Gammaproteobacteria; order Pseudomonadales; family Azotimanducaceae; genus UBA4421. Next base: position 2,003 of record JADHNQ010000033.1, read on the forward strand.
TATCGCGCTGAACGCTACAGTCGCGAATACCCAGCACATGCGTATTGCCGTGGGTATCGCGCAGTAGCTGAGCCTCAATATGACGCAGGGAGGTGACGTATTTTTCGAGATACACATCGCCGTTACCAAAGGCACTGCGCGCCTCGACGCCGACACGATAAAAAAGCTGCTCGAATTCTTCTGGGCCATTGACTAACTGAATGCCTTTGCCGCCACCGCCATGAACAGCCTTAATCAAAATTGGATAGCCGATCTCTGCTGCCACTTCCGCAGCTTTTTCAACATCGGTCATGATGCCGTGACTGCCGGGAACTACGGGTACATTTAATCGAATCGAGGTGTTAATGGCATTGGACTTGTTACCCATGGTCTCCATGCTTTGCACCGGCGGTCCGATAAAGTTAATGCCCCGGTTACGCACCATATCGGCGAAATCGGCGTTCTCGGACAAAAACCCAATACCCGGATGCAAACTGTCCACACCCTGCATCTGAGCGACGTTGAGTACACTCTTCGCATTCAAATAGGATTCGTCCGGCGTATTGCCGCCGATGCAGACGAGGGTATCTTGGTCGCGCAGTTGATCTGCCGCCATGGACTCCATGTCCGGGTCACTTTGTACCAGCACCACGTCAATATCTTGCTGCTGCGCGATGCGAATCAGCTTTGCGGCGGTGCAGCCCCGGGCATGAATAAGCACCTTGTTTACCGGCCGGATCAGATCCTCCGGCGCGTAGGTCTCGCGCTGCGCTACCACGATGGGACGCTGGGCGGCCAATCCGCCACTCAACACGCGCTCCACCACATCTTCTATGGTTTCCTGAGGTGCGGGGATGCCAGCGTCAACCTTGCGTAGCTGCTGGTCTAGGTCTTCGTAGAACGGGTGCTTGACCAATCCTTGCATCGAACCCGGCGTAGCAGAAAGATAATTCGCCAGAATAGACTTCAACGGTAAATTTGATGACACCACGATCTGCCCCGCAAAGGGCATGCTGGTACCAGACAGATAATAGGTTTGAACCAGGGGATGAGTAACAAAACTGGCTTGGGCACCACCGGTGCAGTCACCATAACCAAAAATAATGACCGGCAAATCGTGGTCACGAACGAACCGGGTAATGCGGTCGTTGACTGCCGCCATGGAAAACAGCGCCCCAGCGCCTTCCTTAGTCTGCATGCCGCCGGAAGAAATAAAGCATATAACGGGCAGGCTTTGCTCTGCGCATTCAACCAGCAGACGAATCACTTTTTCTGCGCTGGCCATATCAAAAGCGCCGGCCTGAAACTGCACGTTTGAAATAACGACACCCACACGGGTCTTGGATTCGCCCTTGAAATCCCCAATGCCAGTGACCACACCGCAGGGTGGAAGTTCTTTATTCAGCGCGCCTTCAATGGACAGGCGGAACCCTGGAAATGAACACGGATCGGAGCTGAGCAAGTCATCGAACCGGCTTTCCCAGTTTGCGAAGTAGCGATCAATGATGTCTTGATAGGAAAATCGGGTTGATGCTTTGACGTCTCGCAGCACGCGCTGAATCTGCAAGTCGTTGTACGCCATGTCCAGACGATTCCAAAAGTCTTTGCGTCGACCGATGTTGCGCGGGGCAATCTTCCCCTGATAGGTCTTGCCATCGGTTTGCGCAGACACGTAACTTTGCAGCAAATTTGTGAACAGATAGGTCACCACCACAAAGAGCGCGTCAGACAGGTGGGTAAAGCTCAGCTTTTTCCATTCTTCAACGGTTTGAAAAAACTCTTCGCTTTTTGGCATCTTGCTAATGCGCGAATACCAGTCAAAAAGCTGTTGCTGATGCAGGGCCAGATCACTCTCTGTGGCCGCAGCAGAAATCGACGCCCGCAGAAACTCGCCTAGCGACGACTCAGACAGGGACTGGGATGTCTGCGCTTCTTGGGCCACGCTCTCCAGGCGCGCCAAGGCTGCATCGTAGACACCATCAAACAGCAGCAGGTTTTCGCACTCGCGGATGAAGTCCTGGCGCAGGTCTTCGTGCAGCAAGACATCGAGAACATTCATGTCGGCGATCGCCACGGGTACCGTGCGATCGACAAGCGCAGAAATAAATTCCGGCAGCGTCTCGGCCAAATATGCCCGATTGGCCTGAATATTGGTCGCACCCTCGGCACCCTTTAAACGCGGCCCGGTAATTACCATGTTCAGTTCAGCAACAAGTTGCTTCGCAACATAGCTGTCCGAGGCACTGTCTTCGCTTAGCAGCTTACGCCCCTCGTAGGAAAACTGGTTACGCAGCACGCTCACCAGCGCGCTCTTGCTGCGAATCGCCGTGAGCAATGCCCGGGGATTCGCAATGGCCTCGACCTGTAAAATCTGGCGCGTATCGACAACGCTGTGCAAATAATCCTTCAGCGCGCCTAAATTGCCCGCGGCCTCTTTTTTCCAGCGGTTGTACAGAAAAGCCCCAAAGGTCGAGATCACCGTATTGCGAGCATTTTCGTAGTTTTGCTTCGGCTCGCCGAAAATCATTTGGGCAATGCGCCCGCGCTCGTCGTTCACCGCCTGACGCTTGTCCAAGTAGTTGCGCCACGCCTTGGCGAGACTGTCGTCGTAAACGACCTTGTCCGGATCCTGCAGCCAATACAAAAAGGTCTGCCGGCGCTCGCGGTCAGCGCGTATGTGCAGTTCACCAGAGGGCATTTCTTGGGATGCCAGACGACCGTACTGCTTTGTGCTCGTGGCTTTTATACGTTTACGCACCCGCAGATAACGCAAATAACGAAAGGCGATACCGAAGACGTTGAGATACTCGGTAGGGTTCTTTGACCCTACAAAGGCCTCCGAAGACCGAGGAGCGCCCTCACTGTTTTCAGTCTGACTCTCTAAATATCGCAGCAGGCTTTGGCGATAGTGATCAAGAATATAGGGGTTTTCTGAAACAAACTCTGACGTCTGGCTTTCGATGTTGATCAGGCTACCCACAATCGCAGATCGAAGGTTTTCAATCTTCTCTGGCGAATCCGTTGGGCTGTAATCGACGATGGCATCGATGTTGCCTTGGGCATGCAGTTCTGGGGCAGAAACCCCCACGTACTTAGCGCACTCCTGCCATGACAAGTTTAGTCGTCGAGCAATGCTTGCCAGTCCCGTGGGCTGAATGGTGCTAAACACACCGTCGCGCAACGACAAAATCAGGTTACTGGCCGCCAGCGGAATGGCGCCACCAGAATAGCCAACGCCAAAAATGATCCCGACGTTGGGTACGTGAATATTACTCATGGCGGTAATCAGACGGGATATGCTGTGCGCCTGATTATTCGCGTTAGCTTCTTCGCCCGCGTCTGCTCCGGGGGTATCCATGAAGCTAACGATGGGAATCAATCGCGCGGAACAATACTCGGCAAAGTCGACGGCCATCAGATGATGCTCAGGCATCCAGCTGCCAAGTTCAGTCGAGCGATCCTGAGCGATAAAGCCAATTTGCCGATTTTGGCCCTTGCCAAAATCCATCTCTAGTACCGCTTGGTAATAAGGTCCGCTGCTTTTTTCTTCGAGCAAGCGTCCGAGCTGACGAACAATCTCCGGTGCGGCCTTGCGGCCCTGGGCCTCGGCAGGAGCGATCACCTGTTCAATATAGGCATCGATATCCAGCGATGCGATATTGTCGTTGAGTTGGTTGACTTCGCGTTGAGAGAGCAAGCCCGGTGCCGGTTTTTGCTCAAGATCTGTATCCGGGAACGAGGAGAATTCCTGTGCCAAGCTCTCCGCAATGAAGAACAGGCGATCTCCTTCAATCACTTGATTTGCCACGATTTTGGACTGCCCTGAAAATGGGAGTACTCTAGCCACTTGTTAGATTATGCGCAATTGAACCCATGCCTGACTTATGTGTAGCAGTACTCACTATCTCCGATTCACGCACTCTGGAAGACGACAAATCCGGTGATCTGCTGGCCAATTTTGTTGCCGCAGATGAGCATCATTTGATCGACCGCGCTCTGGTGCGCGATGACGTTTACGCCATTCGCGCTCAGGTGTCACAGTGGATTGCAGACACCAAGGTTCAGGTCGTGATCGCCACCGGAGGCACCGGCTTCACCGGGCGTGACAGCACGCCGGAAGCATTGATGCCCTTGTTCGACAAGCAAATCGAAGGCTTCGGCGAGCTGTTCCGCCAGCTGTCCTACGCCGACATAGGCACATCGACGATTCAGTCACGGGCGGTGGGCGGCCTAGCCAACGGCACCCTGATCTTCAGCCTACCAGGCTCATCTGGGGCAGTGACCCTAGGCTGGGAGAAAATCCTCCACAACCAACTGGATATCAACTTCAGACCCTGCAATTTTGCCGAGCTGATCCCACGTTTTTTGGAACGCTAGGGTGGGCTTACGCCAAGCCGTGCTCAAGGTCAGCCGGAACGCGTTCGCACTGGCTGACTTCGCTTCGCGCCTTTACACTCTCGCACTGATTTCAACGTCGATCGTTAACCGAAACATAGGAGCCACTTCATGAGCGAACCCATCTACGTCCTGGGCGCATCGCGCACACCCATTGGCAGCTTTCAGGGAGCTTTAGCGAAACAAAGCGCTCCTGCCCTGGGTGCTCATGCCATCCAAGGTGCCCTCGCGAATGCCGGCGTAGCGGCCGACGAAGTCAATGAAGTTATTATGGGCAATGTGGTCAGCGCTGGGCTAAAGCAGGCACCTGCGCGCCAAGCCATGCGCATGGCCGACATGCCCGATGCCGTTGGCGCCACCACGCTGAACAAAGTGTGTGGCTCGGGCATGAAGGCCACGATGATGGCCATGGATCTAATCGCCGCGGGCAGCGCCGACACGGTCATCGCCGGCGGTATGGAAAGTATGAGCAATGCCCCCTACCTGTTACCCAAGGCACGAGCTGGACTGCGTATGGGCCATGCCAACATGCAGGACTCGTTGTTTACCGATGGCCTGGAAGATGCAGAAACCGGCGGGTCGATGGGTTCGTTCGCTCAATCTACCGCAGACAGTCATCAGCTTACTCGCGAATCCATGGACGCCTATGCCATCGAGTCCGTCAAGCGTGCCCTAGCGGCCATTGAACAAGACAGTCTCGCCGCGGAGATCTTGCCCATGGACATAGACGGCGTCAGTGTTAAAGACGACGAGCAGCCGGGCAAGGCCAAGGTAGATCGTATCCCTACCCTGCGCCCAGCCTTTAAAAGCGACGGCACCATTACCGCAGCGAATGCATCGTCCATTTCCGATGGCGCATCTGCCTTAGTGCTCACCCGTGAGAGCAATCTCAACGGCCGCGCCCCCTTGGCGCGCATCGTGGCGCATACGACCCACTCAATTCACCCAAGTGAATTCACTCTCGCTCCCATTGGCGCGATTGAAAAGCTGTTAGAAAAGACCGGCTGGAGTGCAGATTCAGTAGACCTGTTTGAAATCAACGAAGCCTTCGCCATGGTGACCATGCTCACCATGCAGGCGCTCAATTTGCCGCACGAGAAGGTGAACATTTATGGAGGTGCCTGCGCCCAGGGCCACCCCATAGGCTCCACGGGCAGCCGCCTGATCGTAACGCTAGCCCATGCCCTGCAGCAGCATGACAAGCAGCGGGGCATTGCTGCACTGTGCATTGGCGGCGGCGAGGCTACAGCAGTGGCACTAGAGCGCGCCTAACTAGTGAGCTTTAGCACTGGCGAGCAAAAAGCAACGACATTAATCAGCGAGCCCACTTATATGAGCCAGTATCCGTGACCCAACGTCGCACCCCACTACCGATTATCGTTGGCAGCGGCGGCATTAACCCCGCAGGCCGCGTATCTTTTAACCATGCCTATCGGCGAATGGTGCTGGAAAGTCTGCCTCAGCAGGCGCAACAAACCACACTTGGGAGCCTCGCCAAGCTCATGGGGCTTGCAGAGTGCGACAGCGACGATACGAAAGCGCAAATACTGGGCGGCACCCTGGTGCGCAAAATCGAGCACTTCGATGTCGAGCGCATTGCGTGGCATAACGCCATGAGTCTCGGCAAGGACCCTGACAGCGAACAAACCTTCATCGTGGCAAAGCGTCAGCTGCCGCAGACCCTGCCAGAAGCCTGGCGTGTGACAAGCCTCGACGACAAGCATGCCTTGGTGCGGTGTATTGGTGACTTAAACGTGTTGGTTCAAGATTTGCGTCCCAGCCGGGTAACCAGCGCAGGCCAACTACCTACCGGCTTTGACCCTGCGGCACTGTATCCCAGCCGAAGCCATCCGCGTGGTCTACAGATGACGGTCTATGGCGCATCGGACGCTCTGCGGTCCACGGGCTTTTCCATTGATGAACTTAAGAGCCTGGTAAGACCCGATCAATTTGCCGTTTACTCTGGTTCGGCCATGGGCCAGCTCGACCAGGACGGTTACGGCGGTTTAATGCAGAACGCCCTGGTCGGTAAGCGCACTACCGCAAAGAACATTGCCTTAGGCTTACCGGAGATGCCTGGCGACTTCGTTAATGCCTACGTTTTGGGTTCCGTGGGAGAGACAGCCGGAATCATCGGTGCCTGCGCGACATTTTTATATAACGTCAAACGCGGCATGGACGATATTCGCAGCGGCAGCAAGCGCATCGTAATGGTTGGCAACGCTGAAGCGCCCATCACACCCAGCGTTATCGAAGGCTATAGAACCATGGGTGCGCTCGCCGAGGATGAAGCATTGATGGCGCTGGACGGTAGCGAGACACCGGATAATCGGCGCGCCTGCCGGCCATTCTCAAGCAACGCAGGTTTCACGCTGGCAGAGTCCTCCGTATGGATCGTGCTGATGGACGATGCCTTGGCAATGGAAAGCGGCGCGCGCATTCTTGGGTCCGTCGGCGATGTCTTTGTTAATGCCGACGGCTATAAAAAATCCATACCCGGCCCCGGCATAGGCAACTACATTACCGTTGCCAAAGCCATGGCGTCAGCCCGCACGATGCTGGGTGAAGTAGGACTGCGCCACAGCACCTACATGCACGCTCACGGTACGAGCACACCACAAAATCGTGTCACCGAATCGGCGATCATGAGTGAGCTGGCGCAAGCCTTTGACATACCTCAGCTCACCATTGCGGCCATTAAGTCCTACCTGGGCCACTCTCTGGCGCCGGCCGGCGGTGACCAACTCGCTGCCATTTTGGGCGCCTGGCAGGACGGCATTATCCCCGGCATAAAAACCATCGATCACATTGCTGACGATGTGGTAAAGGACCGGCTGCACTTTCCCATGGGTGACCAAGCGCGCGACATGGACAGCATGCGCGGGGCCTTCGTGAACTCCAAGGGCTTTGGTGGCAACAACGCCACAGGATTTTTCATGTCGCCTCAGCAGACCGAGCAAATGCTCGAAAAGCGATACGGGACAAAAGCCTTAACGGCAGCCAAACAGCGTCAGGAGGCTATTGAGCACAAAGCTCAAACCTATAACGATGCCGCCGACGATGGCGATATTGCTCCGATCTATCAGTTCGGTCAGGGAGTACTGGAGGGCAGTGACCTCACTATTACAGATCAAGAAATCACTGTGCCGGGGTTTGCACAAAAAATACGGCTATCTGGCGACAATCCATTCGAGGATATGTCCTAAGAAGAACAGCCATTTGCGGCTGGGTCGCTTCGATGGCTAGTGCAGCGGGCCTTGGTTCGTTCCAAGCAATTGATCCAACTTCGCATTGGCGCTCTTTACCAGCTCGCTATCAGGACTCACCTCTGCGCACCGAGCATACTCCACCAGCGCAGCGTCTGAGTCGTTTAGCCCTTGGCAGTACTCGCCCCGCTCAAAGTGCACCATACCCAGCAAACGTGGCTCATCATGAACGATGCCAACCTGATACTCCGTCGTCAGCAGCATGGCTGTCCAATTTTCAAGCGCCATGTAATAGGCTTTCAGATTGTTGAGCATGCGAAATGCCATGGTTACCGGGCTTGCCGGCGACAGCATTTCGCTTTTAGTGAGTCCGGGGATGGTGTGCAAGGAACCCTCGTCTATCACTCTCAACGCCAGCGGATCGATCAGCGCGTCGTCAATGCGCACTAAAAAATGCCCCGGGTAATTCACGCCTTCAGCCAGCATGCCGAGCCCACGCGCTAGGGTAACAACCAACACGGCCACGACGATGGGTAAACCTTGGTGCTGCTGCAGTAGCCAATCAATGCTGCTGTGTGTCAGATCTACGTCGGTGAGAGAGGTTTGTGCATAACCCTGACCCCGAAGCATGGCCAGCATCCCCTCGACGTCGACAGCGCCTTGCGAGCGAGCAGCGTCTTCCAATGACTTAATGTGCTGACGTACACGCGCCGTATCCACATTGGCATCCACAACCTGAGCCACCAGCAGCGCCGCATCCAGCTCGTTCAGCGCGCCCTGTGACAGCTGCTTAAAGCGCTCGACCAGCGACGGATCAGCCGCGTATTGCGATGGAGCTCCCTGCAATCCAAACCTCTGACGAGTTTAAGTTTTAGTGTTCTCGTGTCTTGCTGAACACCACGTCCGGCCAGCGGTCTTGTATCACCTGCAAATTCACCCGGCTTGTCGCCAGGTAGGTCAGGTAGCCGCCGCCATCGATTGCCAAATTCTCTTCATTCCTCTTACGAAAGTCAGCGAGCATTTTTTCGTCATCGCAACGAATCCAGCGCGCTGTAAAAGTGCTGGTGTTTTCCCAGATACACTCCGCACGGTACTCGTCCCGCAAGCGGAACGCTACCACGTCAAACTGCAGCACGCCCACGGCACCGACAATCAGCTCGTTCTTCGACAATGGCTTGAACATTTGCGTCGCGCCTTCTTCCGCCAGCTGCTGCACGCCTTTTTCCAGCTGCTTACTGCGCAAGGGATCCTTAACCCGCACTTTGCGGAAGAGTTCCGGCGCGAAATTCGGAATACCGATGAATTCGTGATTTTCTCCCTCAGAGAAAGCATCACCAATTTGAATCGTGCCGTGATTGTGCAAACCAATAATGTCACCAGCGAACGCTTCTTCGGTTTGCACGCGATCACCGGCCATAAAGGTAACCGCATCCGCAATGCGCACATCCTTACCCAAGCGCTGATGCCGCAACTTCATGCCCTGTCGGTAAGTACCCGAACACACCCGCAAAAAAGCAATGCGGTCACGATGTTTCGGATCCATATTCGCCTGAATCTTGAACACAAACCCAGAGAACTTGGTCTCCTGAGGCTCAATGACGCGATCGTGGGTTGCCCGCGGTTGGGGTTTTGGGGCTTGTTCCACAAAGCCATCGAGCATCTGCTGCACCCCAAAATTACCCAGGGCGGTGCCAAAATACACGGGACTCACAGTGCCTTTTTCGAAGTCGTCTTGGTCGTACTCGTGACAGGCACCACGCACCAGCTCGATTTCATCAACAAAGCTGCCGTAGTCTGCCGCCAATAATTCCCGGGCCTCGTTACTGTCTAGGCCCTGAATGACATGGTATGGATAGATGTGGTGCCCCTGACTTTTCTCGAAACACACAAGACGGTCAGTGGCTAATTCATAAATGCCCTTAAACTGCTGGCCCATACCGATTGGCCAATTCATGGGCGCACACTGGATCTGCAGTATGTCCTCAATCTCGTCGAGCACCTCAATCGGATCGCGAATCTCGCGATCAAGCTTGTTGATAAAGGTAATAATCGGCGTATCGCGCAGACGACAGACTTCCATCAGCTTAATCGTTCGCGGTTCTACACCCTTGGCGCCGTCGATCACCATAAGTGCAGAATCCACCGCCGTAAGCGTGCGATAGGTATCTTCCGAGAAATCCTCGTGACCGGGTGTATCAAGCAAGTTCACCACGCGACCGTCATAGGGAAACTGCATTACCGATGTGGTGACCGAGATGCCCCGCTCCTGCTCCATGGTCATCCAGTCCGATGTCGCATGCCGGTCTGATTTGCGCGACTTTACGGTGCCTGCCAACTGAATGGCGTTGCCAAACAGCAGCAGCTTTTCGGTCATAGTGGTCTTACCCGCGTCGGGGTGGGAGATAATCGCAAAGGTGCGACGCTGCTGAATTTGCTGAAGCAATTCCGAACTCATAGAGATTGGGCCTTAGAAACATGACGCCATTCGACACCGCGGATTCAGACCAAGGTCGTTCCCGTCGGCGGAGATGAATGTTAGCAACTTGAATAGGCTAATGCCTTGAAATTTGGAGAGGGCATGCAAGACGACCAATGAAAGGGATTCGTCTGAATTCTGCAGATAAACGTCACGACGATCAGTTCAAGAAAAGCAAAACCCGTCTGATGTGCTCTAAGACAACGTCATAGCCTTGTTCGACAATCGATACCTCATATCGCCTCTGAGGATCAGAGAATGGATATCGACATTCTATGGCTCATTTGTGGAGTCGCTCTAGGTGTGGCTCTAGGCATGACTTTTGCCGCGATCCTGAGGTGCCTGCTGCGTCTTGCATCAAAGCTTGCTCATCAAATTAAGTTCCACACTCATTACCGCAGCAACGGGCTATTCGTTCGAAGACGATACAAACCGACAAACGAGAAACCCAAACACATCCGGAACCAGCGTAAACCCGAATGGGCGCGGCGAAGAGTCATTCAGCTAAAGATCAAGCTTCCTGCCGCAGGCTGTCGGACCGCTGCTGACTTATTCAACAGAACATACGCCGACAGTCGCAACATGACCGTCAGCAAAAGCTGGGTGAGCAGTGTTTGGCAAGCCCACCGCTACCAAATAATGACGCAGCGCCGAAAAATGAAAAATAGAAAACCCCTGTGCTGGGATAAAAATCTAATCTGGCAAGTGGATTTGACACAAATACGCGATCTTGATGGCCAGCCACAACGTATTTTTGGCTGCATAGACACCGGCACACGAGCTTGCTTGGCCGTCACGGCCATACCCAGAAAAACAAGTCTCGCGCTGCTTAAGATCGTGTCCACCTTGTGCAAAAAATTCGGCCCACCGGGGGTAATACAAACAGATAACGAAGCTTGCTTTACCTCATACACGTTTCGCCTTGGGTTGTACCTACTAGGCATTACACACGAAACAACTGAGTTAGCCTCGCCATGGCAAAACGGTCGCATCGAACGCTTTTTCCGCACATTTAAGGAGGCGGCAAGACAAGTACAAATACCGAAATCTGAAATGACCGCAGCTCTGGAAACTTTTCGAAACTTTTACAACAACGTGCGCACGCATTCGAGCCTGGCGGGTAAGACACCGGCGGAAGCTTGGTCTGGTAAACGCCAGAACTTCGTTGGCAAGAGTTGTCGTGTAGAAGAATGGGATGGAGTGCTTGAAGGGATTTACTTCCCTCCGTAAATCCGAAAATGATGAGCCGTTATTTATAAGGACATCACTGACATGTCCGCGGTTTCTAGTGGATGAAAATCCTGGAACATAGATTCAAATGCCTGGTAGGCAATATCGAAGGAGAACGGTTAGCCAATTCAAAGAATTAACACCCCAAAAATTGCGGAAACAACGTGGAAAATCGCGCAATTCCAGCTAAAAGTTGGCGTCCAACTATGGGTTAAGGTCTGGACAGTACACCCAGACAACGACCGAGGTAGTCGCCAACTAACGCACTACGCTGGGTAGCTTTTATTAAGGTGGTGCCGCTTAACTGAATGTCTTGAATACTTTGGCATGGCCCCAGAGCACCGCCCTGGTTCGGAGCCTTATCTGGCGAAGTACCAATGTTTAGTGGCGGCAGGTCACGACGTTGTTCACGTTCGCGTTGTTCGCGC
>JADHNQ010000034.1 GCA_016779425.1 Pseudomonadales bacterium
GGATCCAGCTTGCCCTGTTCCGCTAGCGCAGTGAGATCCTGCGTAAACTTCTCCAGCGCGTTGCGCGTTTCCTCGTCGTTCTTGCTTTCCACTGTTCTACCCTGTCTTTGCGATTCGATAAATTCCGTAGCGTTTTGCTCAGTCAGCCCGGTCGACTTAAGCACTTTGCCCACCTGCTCATCCTGAAAGAGCGCCAGCACGATCCAATCTTCAGACACATAGGCATCTGCCGCCTGCTCCGCCAAGGATTGCGCTCGCTGCAGCGTCTTTTGCAGCGCCGGACTGGCTGCGACATCACCGGATACTTTACCTAGCGTTGGCAGCGCATCGACCATGCGGGCCAATTCGTTCGCCAGCGTCGAAACATTCCGACCCTTGGATTGAGCTAGCGCCGCTACTAAACTTTGCGCATCCCGACTCATTGCTAGGGCGATGTGGGTAGGTTCAAGGCTGGGATTACGCTTTGCACTGGCCAGGGCATGGGCCTTGGAAAGTATCTGCTCAACGCGTTGTGTAAATTCCATTGATGTCATCACATGACCTCCAATCGCTCATCACGGTCCCGCAAAGCTAAACAAAAGCTGACTGCGAGGGTTGATTGACGTGACTTTCACTTGCTCTCAGGCCTAGTCAATGGCGATGCTTGACGTGTTTTTCAAGTTCCTACAAGGCTTAACCCAACAATGATTCGCTGCGAGTACTTTGACCCTGACACCGACGACATCCCGCAAACCAACATAACTGTTGGGCAAATCGTGTTGCAGCCGAATCACTCTCTAAGCTGGCGCGCGCTCAAATACTTCCTCGCCTTTATGATGCTTTTGTCTTTTGGCATCGCCATCGCTTTCATGTTCTTCGGCTACTGGCTGGTGCTGCCCTTTACCGGGCTGGAAATGGCGGCACTCAGTTACTGCCTCTGGCTATGCCTGCGACGGGGTAGCCTGCAAGAGGTCATCACATTCAGTGCAGATGAGGTCCGGTTCGAAACCGGTATAGACGCGCCCGAAAACACCGAAACCTGGGAACGTTTTTTTACCAAGATTCACGTCACCGAGGCCATCCACCCCTGGTATCGCAAAACCGTGGCATTGGTGCATCGCGGTAACAGCTTTGAGATCGGCGCCTTCCTAACCTCTCCGGAAAAGGATGAACTCATTGAATCTCTTTACGACATGGTGCGGCGTGCTGATGCCGCCATGGTAAGACACGTCTAATCGCCTACTTAGAAAAGCCGGCCCAGGCTTGGGTCTTGCTGTCTGCCACATCAAGGCCGGTTGGTTATTACTCTGCCCGGTCGATGAGAACACCACTGAATCGCACCGCTTACGGCGGTGTTCAGCTGTTGCGACTGCTCCCAGACAAACCGGCGCACCACATGCCTGTGGGGATGCCCGTAGCGACTGGATCGACCCGCGCTATAGACAACGAAGCGAGGCGAAACATGCCTGACAAAGGGCATAGAGGACGATGTTTTACTGCCGTGATGGGGCGCCAGCAACAGCGATATATTTGCAGGCAAATGCGCTAGCAAGCGCTCTTCGGCGCGGGCAGATATATCTCCGCTGAGATAGGCAACCTGCTCTGTCGATTCGATCAACAACGTGCAGGACAAGTCGTTATCCGTGGTCAATCCTCGTGCTTGCAGCGTTGTAAAACTCACACCATCTTTTCGCCAAGACATCCCGTGTTCACAATTGTGCGGACCGATCTCGGGTATGCTTTCAAAGTAACGACGAAAAAAAGCGAGTCCTCCGGCATGATCCATATCGGTGTGGCTCAAAAGGAGCAGGTTCAAATCGTGGGGGCCTGTTGAGCGCAGCATCGGCAGAATGTTGGAGCGCCCAACATCCCGATTGCCGAAACGCGGCCCGGTGTCTACCAACAAACGATATCTCGCAGTATCCACCACCGCTGCACTCCCCTGACCCACATCTACGACCCGTACGCAAAACTCACCGGGTGGGATCGTGGATTTCACACTCATCAGCAACGGCAGCCAAGCACAGACCGCACCGACGCGGAAATACTTGGAAAGCGGCAACAGGAGCATCAAACCGCCAAGGAGCGCGACAAAGACTGTAAGGAAATTATTGAAGCCGATGCTGGAACTTTTAGGGGGTAGTGCACTAATCAATGCGTTAAGCAGTACGTCAATCAATTCCAGGCTGAAGTCGGCTACTCCCAACAGCAGCGAGCAGAGGGATGCAATACTCTCCATCTGGGGAGCGACCATCTGCAGCACTCCTATTCCGACGCCGAGAAATAACATTGGCACTGTGACCAGCGTCATGATCGGTACGGTGAGTAAATTTGCAGGCACCACCAACAAGGAGCTTTCAGAGAGGAGCAAGACCACCAGCGGCGTTAGCCCTAACCAAAGAGCTCCTTGAGCCTGCACCACTGCTGCCACGGTTCCAGAAGAAGGACTGCGGGGGCCAAAAAAAGCCAACAACACTGCTACTGCGCCATAGGATAGCCAGAATCCCGAATGAAAGACCTGGAGCGGCAACAGCAAAGCAGAAATCAACGCCGCGAGCAGCCAAATACGCCATATTGAGGCGCGGCGCGGCAACAGCTGTAGCAGCCAAAGCCCCAGAAGCATCAGCGCGACCCGCATCACTGGCGATCCAAGACCCGTGAACCATGCCAGCACCATGGCACACAGACACACCAGCCCGGCGCCTATCAGCGGCGCAAACAGGCGGTGCTGGGCGACGGTGACTAGGCGCAGCGGATAGCTGATCAGTCCATACAGCAGCAGTGCCAACACCGACACATGAAGACCCGACACCACCAGCAGGTGGATGGCTCCGGTGCGTCGATATCGCTCCCAGGTTTGGACTGGCACCGCACCACCCTCTCCTGTCACCAACGCCATCAGGGTCCCGTGATGCACTACGCCTTTTGCAGCCAGCAACGCGTCGACCCGACTCACCCATTGAGCGCGCAGTGGCATCTCGGACCGCCCCTCTCGGACCCGACCTGTTCGCACGTAGCCGGTAGCCGAGTAGCCGCTGGCAATCAACCAACGCTCAAAATTAAAGCCGTGGGGGTTAGAAGCACCCCAGGGTCGACGCAGACGCAGAATTACCTCTACTTGCGCACCGACTGAAACAGCTTCGGTTCGGCGCCATCGGACCAACAAACGTTGACCCGGCTGGAGTTGGCAACGTTCCTCGGCTGCAGGCCGTGCCTCTTCAGAACCCATGAGCCGTTCAGAGTTCGACAGCACTTCAAGCTCCAGGGACCAAACAGATGTCGAGGGATTCTCTTCGACTTTTAACGAATTTGCGTTTTTTGACAATGACTTACGCGATGCATTGAGCACTTGCCCAACCAACCTATGATCAGTGCTCTCAGCACATTGCGGTATGATCTGCTCGTTGGCAGACAACCACGCATCGCTCACGCCAAGGGCAACCAGACCGACCAGCAATAGCCACAAGCTTTGTTCATTCACCAAAAGCAAAGGCCGGCGAGATAGCAGGGTGCTAACCCCGACGGTTCAGAAAAAACACGAGGTTTCGACATTGACCCACGTAATCTTTTCGCGCCGAACAGCGGGAGCGTCATTTGCGAAGGCCAGGACATAGTTCAGCAACATTTTTTGACTACGCTCGCTTGGGCAATTTCTTTTTATCAACTTCTTTTCGAGAGCTTCTTTTTCAGAACTTCTTTTTCAGAGCTTCTTTTTTAGAGCCTCTTTTGAGTAACGTCTCTTGAATGAATTCTTTCGAACAAAATTGGGTATTCGTTGACCGTTCATGATGAAAGACCGTCTGCGCAAATTAATTCCTAGCCGCGACAAGATGCGTGAGTTTTCTGCCCTCCGGCCTGTAGCCCATTTGCTCAATCGGCCGGAGCTGTGGCACTTCAACCGACGCGGGGTCTCAGGGGCGGCCTTCGTAGGTTTATTTTCAGCCTTTATCCCCGTGCCGTCTCAGATGCTGTTGGCAGCGATCATTGCGATCATTGCCCGGGTGAACCTGCCCATCTCTGTCGCGCTGGTATGGATCACTAACCCCATCACCATACCGCCAATGATTTACGGCTCTTATCGTGTCGGTGCTTGGGTCCTAGGGATTGATGTTGCCGAACTTCAGGTAGAGCTGTCCCTAGACTGGGTGATGGCAAATTTTATGGCCATTGGCAAGCCCCTGTTCATAGGCTCGGTTATTTGCGGCCTGGTTGCAGGAAGCATTGGCTTCACTGCAAGCCACTTCATGTGGCGCAACCGAGTCATGCATCAATGGCGTAAACGTCGACGGCTACGCGGTGAAGAAAAATCCGCGGCGAGGGATGACTAGTGTAAAAACCGGGCCGGGCTGAGCTGACTGGCGCGTCTTGCGGGCATCCAAGCCGCGAGCAGGGCAATGACCACACTGATGCCTGCAATGATCAAAAGATCAGCAATCACCAATTTCGTCGGCACCAGGGCAAAGTAAGATCCGTCGAGCAGATGCTGACCGCTAAGCGCGCCGATAAAATCTACCAACTCGTTAACAAAGACCGTAAGCAGCATTCCCAAACCCATGCCGCCCAATGTACCGACCAGGGCGATCAGTGCGCCTTGCGACAGAAATAGCGACAGCACGAAGCGTCGATCTGCTCCCAAGGTGCGCAGCATGGCGATTTGGGCGCGCTTGTCGTGAACCATCATCGATTGGCCCGCGACAATATTAAAACCAGCAATGGCCACCACCAGCAATAGCAGTACAAACATCATGGATTTTTCCATACGTACAGCTTGAAAGAGCTCGCCATAAACCTCTTCCCATGTTTCTAGATCTGCGCTGGAGTCAAGACTGACAAGCATCGAGCCTACAGCAGATGCCTGCATGGGATCAGCCAGCATGACTCGGGTGCCAAGCTGACCCAGAGCCTGCCATGCAACGTCGTCGCGATGATTCAAGTTGACCAACACCATGCTGTAATCGGGCGCTGCCCGAAGCTCGAAGGTGCCGACCAAATTCAGCCGCAGCCATCTTAGGGCCACGCTGTCGCCCTGGCTGACCGTTAGGGCGATCACTACTGCATCGCCCAGGGACAGGCCCAAGTGGCGCGCTAAGGGTTCACCCATAACGATGGCATCGGCGAAGTTGTCTAGGTGGCTGAGACTCCCCTGTTGCATAGCCTCCGTTAGTTCGGTCATCTGCTCTAGGTCATCGCCGGCAAAGCCGATGATCGTCACCGGCTGCGGCTTGCTACTGCCACCCACCACACCGAAACCCTGAAAATACTTCGCGACGCTTCGCACGTCAGAACGCTCCGTCAACGCCTGCTGCAAAGGCTGAGAAAGCTTCGGTTGCTGAATCGAGATGTGGGGAATACTGCCTAATAACCGCTGGCGCAGCTCATGATCAAAGCCATTCATCACATTGACTACCAAGGTCAGCACACCAACCCCCAGCACCAGACCAATCAACGACACCCAAGTGACGAAACGGGCAAATCCGTTGGATCCCTGCAACAACATGCGACCGGCCATCTGCGTCAGCAGACCCCTGCCTGCCTTCATCCCAGCCTGGGCGGCATTCGGGTTAGCCATGGGTTAGGCCTCGCTCGGCTTACTTTCTTCCAAGCCGCCTTCAGTAAGGGTCAGCACCCGGTCAAAGTGATGCAGCATGGTGGCATCGTGGGTGACCACCAAAAACGCCACGGTGCGAGACTCACTTAACTCAACCATCAGCGACATCAGCTCCGCTGCGCTGGTGGCATCTAAATTGCCCGTGGGTTCATCCGCGAGCACCAGCTTAGGCCCGTGAATAAGCGCCCGTGCCACCGCTACACGCTGACGCTCACCACCCGAAAGCTCACTGGGGATATGGCTCAGCCGGTGGCCCAACCCCACACGCTCCAGCAAGTCAGCACTTTTCGATTGCGCATCTTGCTGGCTTGCGCCATTTAAACGCAGTGGCAAAGCCACATTTTCAAGGGCCGTAAATTCGGGCAGCAAATGATGTTGCTGATACACAAAGCCCATATGCTGACGTCGCAGTGCAGTTCGCGCCTCGTTGCTGGCAGGAGTCATGGTTTCCCCTGCTACTGCTACTCCGCCAGCATCCGCCTCATCCAAACCTGCCAGCAAATGCAGCAATGTGCTCTTGCCAGAACCCGAACGCCCGACGATGGCTACCCGTTCACCTGCACCCACCTGCAGGTTGATGTCCTGCAGAACGGTGATGGCCTCGCTCCCCTGCGCGAATGCCTTTGCCAAATTCTTGGCGGTTAAAATCTGAGCAGGCTTATTCATTGGCGAGCACTCGACTGGGCATCAACCCCATGGCACGCCAGGCCGGATACAGACTGGCTAGCAAGGCCGCGACCACGGACAGACCTCCAATCAGCAGCAAGTCCTCCACAAGCACTTGAACCGGCAGGTAGCCGATAAAGTACTGGGACATCAAATCGTATTGCACAGACGCGGTGACTGCATTCACGAGCGGAGGAACACCCCAGCCCAGCAGCAGGCCTACCGCGATACCCGCCAGGGTACCGATCATCCCCAGTACTGTGCCCACCAAACAAAACAAACCAAGCACTCGCAAGCGACTGGCACCCATGCTGCGCAAAATGGCGATATCGCCGCGGCGTTGTTCAACAATCATGATCAGACCCGATACGAGATTAAAGGCTGCCACCGCAATCAGCAGAGAGAAGAGTAAGAATAAAGTTGCCTTTTGCACAGATATTGCCTGGTACAGCGTGCCAAATTCCGTCATCCATGAACGCACCCACGGCTCACTACCGGCTAACCGAGCGTATAAATACTGGCTCGCCCCGTAGCTATTAAACAGATCGGACAACCGACCCTGCACACCGTGCACCCGGCCAGGCAGGCGCAACAGTCGCTGCGAATCGGAAAGATTGATAAAAGCTCCGCTGCTGTCCAGCTGGGACTGACTGCGAAATATGCTCACTACGGTAAAGCGCTTTTGACGCGGCAACGCCCCGGCAATACTGATTCGTTGATCGGGCAGTAACACTACCAGATTGTCACCCACCTCGACCTGTAGCTGGTCGGCCAAGCGGCCACCCAGAGCAATACCAAAGGCCGTTCGCTGTATGTCAGTAAACGCCCCGTCGACGGCAAAATCTGCCACCGCGCTCACGCTGGCGTAGCTCTCATCAACCCCGGTGATTTGCGCTGGGCGCACCTCGCCATTAGCGGCGAGCAAACCACGGCTTTGTGTAACCGGAGCGAGCGCGGATAAACCAGATGTAGCATCGGTCGTCGGCAGCGTGGCCAGCTCATCTAGCGGCATACCTTGAAGTGAGGTGGCGGTTATGTGCGGCAGCACATTCAACAATCGCTCACGCATTTCACGCTCAAAGCCATTTACCACCGAAATAACAAACACCAGGACGGCGATGCTGACCACGAGCCCTGCCAGAGCCAGGGCTCCTACGAAAGAGGCACCTGTCGCGCTGCCGCCGCTGCGTCCCGCGGCGCCAAAACGACCGAGGGCGTAACGAACCGCCATGTCGAACAACAGTTTAATCGGCATTGTTTACCGTTAAGGCTCGCCGACGAGTACGAATTATTTACCGACCCTTTGCGCCAGATCCGTAGAGGCGCTATCTGCTGAGTCATCAGCCGGTGCCTTTAAAAAGGGAGACTTCTCGCACATCTGCGGATCACCGCCACAGACCTCGCACTCCATTTCCATGCCCAGAGCTTTCATACCGCCGCAGCTCCCAGCGATGGGCTGGCGACCAAAGATCACGCCAACGGCCATGGCTCCGACAAGAGCCAACATGACAAAGAATGCAACGATAACGGTTTCCATAACTTACTCCAAAAGCCAAGAGGACCAAGACGGCTAAGAGGGCGGCGCGACTAAGTAGGCGGTCATGGCGGGAGTATAGCGCTCTACAAATGCGCCATCAGCGCCTTTTTCAATGACGAGCACAGCAAGACTCAACCGCTCTGCCAAGGCCAGACCTGCATCACCGCCCAACACCATGATCGTTGTCGCGTAGGCGTCAGCGTACATGGCCTGCGGGTGAATGACCGTAACCGACGCTACCTCATTGTCCGCAGGCCGGCCTGTGCGCGGGTCAATCACATGATCTACGCGAACGCCCTCTACCTCGCGAAAATTTCGGTAGTCACCAGAGGTCGCAACACCCTGACCGGTTACGCTTAGCACGCGCTGTATGGAGCCAAGGCTGCCAGCGACGGGTTTTTCGATACCAATGCGCCAAGGCCGACCTCCAGGGCTAGAGCCCACAGTCCGCATCTCACCGCCAATATCCACCATAAAGTCTGCGCAGGATTTAGCAGCCATATGCTCGGCTAACTCGTCAACGCCCAGACCCTTCGCCAGCGCCGACAGATCAATATAGACACCCTTCGCCTTTTTCCGCGCTGCGCTATTCGCCGCATCGAGCTGCAGTTGTTCCATACCAACCCAGCGGGCGGCCGAGCGCTGAGCTTCCAAGGAGGGTAATTCGACGACCTCGACAGGCCCGAAACCCCACAGATTTACCAAGGTACCAATGGTCACATCAAACGCACCACCGCTCTCTCGCCACACTTGCAGGGCCGCTTGCAGCGCAGAAGAAAAGCGGGGCGATAGCGTTTGCCACCCCTCCTCGTCCGCGCGGTTAAACGCACTGATCTCAGAGTCAGCAATATAGGTCGACAGGCTTTGATTAAAACCCTGCAGTAATTCATCAAGCCCTTGTTGGCTGGTTGCACATTTTTCACTCTCGCGATATTGCACCCGGTAATAGGTACCCATGGTGGCGCCCTCAATACTGCGATAACTCGGTGCCTGATTTTTATCAGCGTCGCTTCCGCAGGCCGTGAGGAGCAACCCCGCAGCCAGCAGCATGAGCCATCGTTTTAAACCAGAAATGAGAGTGTCCATGCGCGCTCGCCGATTTAGGAAATCCAGTTTACCGCGCTTGGCAGGCAAAGCAGATGGCTATTGAAAATATGGCCACGCGGTATTCATGACATCGGCTGTACTTTTGCTAATTCGTCCCGCAAAGGGCACCATTTCGTGCTTCGAAAATGCGACAAAGGTTGGGGCCTCTGGGCGCAGCTGCTTGCCCGTCAGCACCCTTATCTCGTATCGCTTCACAGCATCATAGGACAGACATGAATTCACGCTGGTTTGCACCGCTGATCTTTGCAGCCGCCATTCTCGGCTGGCTTACGGCCATGGCGCTACCTGACGTGGTTTGGCTGGATCAACTCACCCAGCTATTGCGCACGGCCTTCTTCTCGGCGCTGAAAATGGTGATTGCCCCACTGATCTTTTTCTCACTCATCGCCGGTGTCATGCAGCTTCGCGCCTCCAGCCAGATGGGCCGACTCGGCGGCGTTACCATCGCCTACTACCTCACCACCACCGGCATCGCCGTGCTAATTGGTCTGATCGTCGTGCTCTTCTACCACCCCTGGACGGCATATCCGCCTCTGGTCGAAGACCCCAGTGTCCTCGGTGATGTCACCGCGCAATCGGCAAGACTGATTGATCCCGGTGACGGCTCAACTTTCAGTCTATTGAGCACCTTGTTGCAGCGCATGCTGATCAATCCCTTCAACGCATTGGCACAAATGAACGTGCTCGGTATTTTGGTAGGGGCCATCTTGTTCGGTCTTGCCGCCGCTATCACCCTACCCACCGATTCTGCGCTTCCAGCAATCTTTGATGAACTAGCCCAGATCACCTACAAACTGGCAGGCTGGGTACTTACCACCCTACCCATTGGTTTATTCGCTATTACCTTTCAGCTTGCGCAAAAAATCGATTTCTCTACCCTCGCCGCCCTCGGTCAGCTTGCTGGCGTCGTTCTTGGTGCCACACTGTTTCATGGCCTTATCGTGCTGCCCGCCATCGCTTGGCTGGTCTCTGGCAAAAACCCGCTGCAGTTTCTGCGCGCGGTCAGCCAGCCCATGGTGACGGCATTATTCACCTCCTCAAGCGCCGCCACATTGCCGTTATCGATGCAGACCGCCCAGGAAAAACTGGGCGTAGACCAAGCGCGTAGCGCCTTTGTGCTTCCCCTTGGCGCTACCGCCAATATGGACGGCACGGCGCTCTTTGAGGGCATCGCCGCAGTGTTCCTGGCCTATATGTTCGGCATCGATCTGGGTACCACTGGCGTCATCGCCATTTTCCTAGTGGCCATGTTGTCTTCGGTCGGCGCACCGGGCATACCCTCCGGCTCCATGGCGGGGATGCAAATGGTGCTGCTGGCGGTGGGCATACCCCTAGAGGCCATTGGACTGCTGCTGTTGATCGAGCGACCGCTTGATACCTTCCGGACCGCAGTCAATGTTGAAGGCGATTTGGTGGGTTGCTTAGTCGCGAAGCGGTTCGCGTCATAACCAGCACCGTAATCACAAAAAAGCGACAACAAAAAGAGAGACATCGCTATGGCGCCAAGGCTGTTATTGCTCAGACACGGACAAATCACCGCCAATCGCGTTGGCCGCTGGCACGGCTCTACGGATAGTCCGCTGACGCTGCGCGGGCGCTGGCAGGCTTGGCGCACAGGGCGATACCTGAGCAAGAAGGAGGATTTGGCCGCGGTTTATACCAGCCCACTGCAGCGCTGCCGACATACCGGCGCATTAGCGGCACCAGCATCCGTAACGAACCACAAAGTCGAAAATGGCCTTGCCGAGATGTCTATTGGTGATTGGGAGGACGAGCGCTTTGAGGTGCTGCACCGCGAACGCAACTTGATCGAGCGCCTCAACGAAGACATCCACTGGGCACCACCCAAGGGTGAGGGTCTAGCCACGGTCGCCGCCCGCATGCGCGAAAGCCTAGAACGTATCAGCGCGGCTCATAGCGATGAAGAAACCGTGCTGGTGGTCAGCCACGGAGTCGCTATGGCCGTTGCCCTGGGCGAGTTGGTACACGGCCACCCCACGGAATGGGCACGATATCATTTTGCCAACTGCAGTCTGACCCAGTTGCGATTGAGTGATGACGGCGAGCCTGCGCAGCTGATCGAATTCAACAGTTATGCACACCGGCTGCCCTTCAGTTAAAGTCGGGCGGAGCCAAGAACAAAATTGTGCAAGGGAGGAGAACGCAAATGGGTGAATATTCTATTGTCGAAAAGGCCGATCACATCATGACGGTGCGCATCAATCGACCAGATCGGTTGAATGCCCTACACCCGCTGGCCAACGCCGAACTCGGCGAAGTATTTGATGATTTTGCAGCGGACGACGACATGTGGGTCGCGATTATAACCGGCGAGGGACGCGGCTTCAGCGCCGGTAATGACCTTCGTTACCAAGCCGAGGGCGGCGAACGCGTACCGACACCCCGCGGCTTTGGTGGACTTACCTCGCGCTTTGATATGACCAAGCCCGTGATCGCAGCGGTAAACGGTGTCGCCATGGGTGGCGGATTTGAAATAGCGCTAGCCTGCGATTTGATCATCGCATCTGAAAACGCCAAGTTCGCACTACCAGAGCCCAAGGTTGGCCTAGCGGCCCTAGCAGGCGGGTTGAACCGACTGCCGCGTCAAATTGGCCCGAAGCGGGCGTTGGGCATGATTCTGACCGGTCGCCACGTCAGTCCGGAAGAAGGTAAAGAACTGGGCTTTGTGAACGATGTAGTACCCCATGATGAGCTGATGAATGCCGCCATGGATTGGGCCAAGCAGATCTGCGCCTGTGCTCCGCTCTCCATTCGTGCCAGCAAAGACGTCGTGTACAAAAGCCTCGACAGCGCGTCGCTGCAGGACGCCATGGAAGGCAAGTACGATTCAGTGAAGGCCATGGTCAGCAGCGAAGACTTCATCGAAGGTCCCAAGGCATTTGCCGAGAAGCGTGCACCCAATTGGCAGGGTAAGTAACCGGCGGTCTGATTTAGCTGCAGGCAAGAAAAGAGGGATAAACCATGTTGAAAGTAACCCACCGAGACCTAATTGACCGCGCACTTGCAGAGGTTGACACCCTGGATGTCGATGACGCGGTAGCGCTACTGGAAGACGATGACACAGTCTTTGTCGACCTGCGCGACCCGCGTGAACTGGAACGCGAAGGCAAGGTACCCAATGCATTTCACGCACCGCGAGGCATGCTGGAGTTCTGGGTAGACCCATCGTCGCCCTACCACAAGGAGGTATTCGCCTCGGGCAAACGACTGGTTTTTTACTGCCAAAGCGGCTGGCGCTCGGCGCTGGCTACCAAGGCAGTACAAGACATGGGACTTGAGCGTGTTTGTCACATAGGCGACGGCTACCGGGGCTGGAAAGACAGCGGGGCTGATACCGAAGACGTCGAACCAAGACGTTGATAACACCCTAGCTCAAGGGGCTGGCGCCATATTGGAGTAGTCATGGTACTGCTGATTCACATACTCGCCTTCTGCGGCGGCTTCGTCATTATGTCTATGGAGCTGCTGGGCGGACGCATCCTCGCCCCCTATTTCGGCAGCGGTGTCTATGTATGGGGCAGCATCATTACGGTGTTCATGCTCTCGCTGTCGCTGGGCTACCTGCTGGGCGGCAGGCTATCGGTCAACAACCCGTCGCTACAGCGCTTCGCCGCGATATTCGCGCTGGGCGCGGTACTCCTCTACCCGCTGATACTGTTCGCAGAACCGGTCATGGAATTCATCTTTCTGCGCATTGAAGACCCACGCTACGGATCGCTGATGGCGTCCGCGTTTTTGTTCATTTTGCCAACGGTGATACTGGGCATGATTTCGCCTTACTCGGTAAGGCTGCTGGTGACGAAGGTGGAGGAAAGCGGGCAAGTCGCGGGAACACTGTATTTCGTTTCAACCCTGGGCAGCGCCATCGGCACGCTGATGACCTCGTTCTACTTCATCTTGTGGTTTGAGGTGAATACGGTGCTGACGTTGTTGACGGTGGTCTTGTTGGTAGTGGCGGGTGTGGCGATGTTGGCGGCGAGGCGTTCCTCAAAAAGTCGATAACTGCTCTAGATTTTGATCTATTGGGTAGGCCTCTCCATTATTCCCTCTAGCTAGCTATCCAATCGCGCCGCATGATGGGATCGAGTACGCCGGCCTGTGGCCAGTAAGTGAGGGCTGTGTTCGCTGTCTGTGAGTGATTTCACAGTCGTGAGTCAAATGACCTGCGCCGGACTGCAGCGTTACTCTTTTTTCAGCCGCCCCGATAGCCTCAACAACTGCACATTCACCTCTTTCAACAGCGCCACATAGCCTTCGCTGGCCTTGAAGAATTCGTTGAGCTGCATTTCGGTGAGGTTTTCGTTGCCAAAGATCGGGTGGTCGCTGGGAATGTCAGCGAAAAAAGCCTGATCTTCGTGCCTAACCGAGGCGACTCTTGAAGACAACTGAAACACCCGGCGCCCCAGCTTTACCAACTGTTGCTTGGTATCTGCCAGATCGTC
>JADHNQ010000035.1 GCA_016779425.1 Pseudomonadales bacterium
TCGCGGTAGTCACTTTTATCTGGCTAAATTCTGGGCCGAAGCGGTAGCGCGCCAGGATAGAGACCCCTCGTTGAAGCAACGTTTTGCCGCATTGGCCGAGCGCCTGTCAGCATCTGAGGCGCAAATCAACGAAGAGTTACTAGCGGCCCAGGGTGAGCCAGTGGATGTGGGTGGATACTACGCGCCCAACCCCGAACTTGCGGCCAAGGCCATGCGACCCTCCAAGACGTTAAACGACGCGATCGACTCCGCTTAGCTTTGCGATTCGCAGATCACTCGGTATCGGTGTTCACCGGGGCCAAGTTGTCGTTCTCAGCTTTGTGTTCAGGCGCGGCCTTTGACGCCCCACTGGCGATAGGGACAATATTCGTCGCCTGGGGACCCTTATCGCCAACGGTGACCTCAAACTGAACCGGATCGCCAGCGCTCAGAGTCTTGTACCCATCCATATTCACCGCAGAAAAGTGTGCGAAAAGGTCTTCTCCACCTTCCTCAGGGACGATGAACCCGTAACCTTTTGCATTGTTGAACCATTTAACAGTACCAGTGGGCATGATTCGCTCTCCTAATTCGTCAGCGAGAGTCCAAAAAAAAGCAAAATGAGTCAAGGGCTTAGCAGGCTTCAAATGTTCAGAGTCGCGAGCGAATTCTCATATCTGCACTTGGGTTCGTGGGCGCAGTCCCAATATTGGTTCAAACCGACGAATGATCACGACACTTCTACCACAATGTCCGGTGTAGTCTCCCTAAAACTTCGGCATCGAATGCGTTGGGTGATGTTGGCTGACTTGATATGGTTGAAGCGGCAACAACTCAGAAAAAGGGCTCGTCGATACTGGTGTGTCGACAGCGTCGGCAGAAAACAACGGATGAACTTGGATTTGTGTGCAATGCGAGCAATCGAAAAGCTCAAGCTAAGGTTGATGATTGGCCAGGCAGGTGACGGTGATGATCCCGAGGTTAGTGAAGATCATGATGTTGGTCTTGTCACCGAGGAAGCCGATCCCGAGCTGAAGCGCCCACCGATGTACAAGGTAATGCTGCTTAACGATGACTACACGCCCATGGAGTTTGTGGTACACATCCTAGAGGCATTTTTCGGCATGAATCGTGAGAAGGCGACGCAGATCATGCTGGTCGTACATACCGAAGGCGCGGCAGTGGTTGGCATTTTCCCCCGAGATATTGCCGAGACAAAGTCAGAACAAGTGAATCACTACGCACAAGAGAACAATCATCCCCTGATGTCGACAGTAGAACTTGCCGATTAACGGGGTTCATCGAGCAAAGTCGTAAACGGAATTGGCAGCGAAGAGCGCATAACCTTAAGCAGAGAAAGAAAATGTTGAGCAAAGAATTAGAGAAATCGCTAAACGAAATCGCTCAAAGCGCGAGTTCTCGTAGACATGAATTCATTACCGTCGAGCACCTGCTCCTGGCGCTGCTAACCAATCAAGCGGCTATCGATGTGCTTAAGAATGTTGGTGCCGATGTTGGCAAACTCGGCACCGAGTTAGAAAAATATATTGAAGAAACCACGCCAGTGCTTCCTCCAAGTGACGAGGAGCATGGGCCACAAACAACCTTGGGGTTTCAGCGAGTCGTATCGCGCTCGCTGTTTCATGTGCAATCTTCGGGACGCAAAGAGGTCACGGGCGCCAACGTCCTAGTTGCCATATTTAGCGAACAAGAAAGCCAAGCAGTCTACTTACTCAAGGTTCAGGGTATAAGTCGCATCGATGTGGTGAACTACATCTCCCACGGCATCAGTAAAGTCGAGGATGGCGAAGAGGAGGCTCAGCCCAGCGCTGGTGCTGATGGCGGCGAGGAACCCGGTGAAGCGGGTCAGAAAGCATTGCAGCTCTATGCAACGGATCTCAACGAGGAAGCCAGAGCAGGGCGCATAGATCCCTTGGTCGGCCGCTCAGAGGAACTCGAGCGGGTGATTCAGATCATTTGTCGTCGGCGCAAAAATAATCCTTTGCTTGTCGGGGAAAGCGGTGTTGGCAAAACAGCTATTGCAGAAGGGTTAGCAAAGCGGATTGTTGATGAAAAAGTCCCTGAAGTGGTTGCAGGCAGCATCATTTATTCCCTCGACCTAGGAGCCCTGGTCGCTGGTACCAAGTATCGAGGAGACTTCGAAAAACGTTTTAAAGCGGTATTGGCGGAGCTCAAAGAAACGGAAGGGTCTATTCTCTTTATCGATGAGATCCACACCATTATTGGCGCCGGCGCCGCTTCAGGGGGCGTCATGGATGCCTCCAACCTTCTTAAACCCTTACTGACTTCCGGACAGATGCGATGCATGGGGTCGACGACTTATCAAGAGTATCGGGGTATCTTTGACAAAGATCGGGCGTTGTCGCGCCGTTTTCAGAAAATCGACGTCGTCGAACCTGATGTGGACGATACCTACCGGATTTTGAAAGGTCTGAAGTCGCGTTTTGAAGAGCACTACAACCTTCGCTATACCGATAAAGCACTGAGAACGGCTTCCGAGCTGGCAGCAAAGTATATCAACGACAGATTCATGCCCGACAAAGCCATTGATGTGGTGGACGAAGCCGGTGCAGCCCAGCAGCTCCAGCCCCCCAGCAAGCGCAAAAAGAGTATCGGAGCAGCAGACGTCGAACAGGTTGTCGCCAAAATAGCCCGCATTCCATCCTCTCAGGTGACCTCTTCAGATAAGGCATCCCTGCGAGACTTGGAAGGTAATTTAAAGATGGCCGTCTTCGGGCAAGACGAAGCAATTGAGCAGTTGGCTTCTGCCATCAAGCTGTCTCGCGCTGGATTGAAGAGTGGCGACAAACCCATCGGCTCGTTCCTATTCGCAGGTCCAACGGGCGTGGGTAAAACAGAGGTTTCAAAACAGCTGGCGCACAGCATGGGCGTGGAGTTACTGCGCTACGACATGTCCGAGTATATGGAGCGCCATACGGTTTCTCGCCTCATCGGCGCGCCGCCCGGCTATGTGGGATTTGATCAGGGTGGATTGCTCACCGAGGCGGTCACGAAACACCCTCACTCCATCGTGCTGTTGGATGAAATCGAAAAGGCACATCCTGAGGTGTTCAACCTGCTGTTGCAGGTGATGGATCACGGCACGCTGACCGATAACAACGGTCGCAAGGCAGACTTCCGCAACGTGGTCCTCATAATGACCACAAATGCTGGCGCACATGAAATGGGGCGTCCGTCCATTGGTTTTGCGGAACAGGACAATTCCAGCGACGGCATGGAAGTGATTCGACGTATGTTCACGCCGGAGTTTAGAAACCGCCTGGATGCCATCGTGCAGTTTAGTGCGCTCAATATTGAAGTCGTTAAGACCGTTGTCGACAAGTTCTTGACGGAACTGCAGGCCCAGCTCGACGAGAAACGAGTCACCCTGGAGGTCGACGAGGAAGCGCGAGAATGGCTCGCTCGTGAAGGCTACGATGAAAAAATGGGTGCAAGGCCCATGCAGCGCCTTATACAAGAAAAGATAAAGCGTCAGCTAGCC
The DNA here is from genome assembly GCA_016779425.1 of Pseudomonadales bacterium. Taxonomy (GTDB): domain Bacteria; phylum Pseudomonadota; class Gammaproteobacteria; order Pseudomonadales; family Azotimanducaceae; genus UBA4421. The sequence goes on from JADHNQ010000035.1 coordinate 3,503, forward strand.
GAGGATCTGTTATTTGGTGACCTAGTCTCAGGTGGCACTGTGCATGTGGGTATCGAGGACAATGATCTGAGCATCAAGGTTCTATCGGCGGCAGAAGCATAACGGGCTGTGTTTTTGATTGGGCGGCCTGTGTACCGCCCGGTTACCTAATGCCAATAGGTTCCCACATGAGGGGCGAAGGCAAAGGGTTACATACGGAAGGTAATGCGCCCCTTACTGAGGTCGTAGGGCGTTAGTTCTACTTTGACTTTGTCACCGGTAAGAATGCGGATGTAGTTCTTGCGCATTTTGCCTGAGATATGGGCGGTGACGGTATGTCCGTTCTCTAACTCGACGCGAAACATCGTGTTGGGCAGGGTATCAATAATGGTGCCGTCCATTTCGATCTGTTCTTCTTTCGCCATGCGGCCTCTTAGTGTTTACGAGGGGCGCGATGGTGCCAGAAGGGCGTGGTAAAATGAAGAGGCGCGCCTGATTCTCTAGCAAACAGATTCATGTGAGTAGTAGCCAACGTCCGTCAATATACATCTGCAGTGGTCGGTATTGGCTCTTGTATGACATTTTCTGCGATTCTTTTATCCAATAGCCCAAGTAGACGTAGGACAGTCCCAAAGACTGGCAAAGTTCAATTTGCTGCAGAATGCTAAAGACACCAAGCCCTCGACGCTGAACATTTGGCTCGAAGTAGGTATAGACCGCCGACAGCCCGTCTTCCAGTTGATCCGTCACGGCAACGCTTATCAGTCGCTGTCCCTCATAGGTGCAGATAAACGAGGTTTTTGCCCAAGAGCTTAATAAGAAGGATCGATATTGATCCTCACTTGGTGGGTACATATCACCATCGGTATGACGCAGGCTAATGTAGCGCTCATAGAGGTAGTAGTGACGCTGAGTAAACCGAGCCTGCTCCACGACGACACGTAGATCTTGGTTGCGCCGGAGGTTTCGCCGCTGGCCTCTTGTTGCTTTGAATTGATCTACGGGCACCCTAACCGCAATGCAAGCTTGGCAATGATTGCATCTCGGTCGATACAAATGTCCCCCGCTGCGTCTGAAGCCGTAATCCGACAATCGTTGGTAGTTTGAACTGGTGATGATGCGCCGAGGATCGGCAAATAGGGTTTGTGCATCGCTTCGGTCAAGATAGGAGCACGGGTGTGCCGGAGTTAGATAGAAATCCAGTGGCGCCTCTTGCTCCGCCTCCGAGTCTGCATCAGAACTCATGAACAACCCTCTTGTGGCGCTAGGGAGTAATCATCCGTCTGCCATGAACCCAGACGTGTCCGGGCCAAATCATTGTGTCCCAGTAGATCTAGAAAATCTGTTCTAGCCATCGGTTTGGCGCCTAATGATGCCAGGTGCGAGGTCATCATCTGACAGTCAAGTAACGTGAAATCCCAGTCCTGCAGGCGCCGGTTCAAGTAGTAAAAGGCGATTTTGGAAGCGTCGGGCTGGACGGAAAACATGGACTCGCCGAAAAACATACTGCCAAGTGAAACACCATACAGACCGCCGACTAATGCTTCGGACTGCCAGATTTCAACGCTGTGGGCGATACCGCAGCGATGCAGTTCTTGATAGGCAGCCTGCATGCGAGGGGTAATCCAAGTACCAAAAGACGTTGCCCTAGACCGGGCGCAAGCATCGACGACCGCTTCGAAACAGCCGTCAAATGACACGCTAAATCCTCCATTACGGATGCGCTTGGACAAGCTACGGGTCACGCGCATGGTGCCAGGCCGAAGAACAGCTCGCTCAGCCGGACTCCACCAATAGACAGGACCTTCATCGCATTCGAACCAGGGAAAGATACCGCGCGCATAAGCCTCAACAAGCCACTGGGGGGTTAGATCACCGCCCGCTGCGAGTAATCCATCTGGGTCAGTTAAGGCCGAACCGGGATCTGGAAAGCCAACGTCATCGGGGTGTAAATAGGCGAGAGGCGGCACTGCAGTAGATCAGTCGTCCAGTAGGGCCAGAAAGTCAGCGGATTTTTGATGCGAGGCAACGATGTCGCGCAGTCGCTGTCCAGCGTTATTCGTCGCGTTTGTATCACCGCCGGCGTCTTTGAAGCGCTGCAAGAATAGCTTGAAGTCGCCGACGCGCATGCTGCGGTAGGCAAACAGCAGTTGACTGAATTCGGCGGGTTCGTCACCCATGGGTTCTTTATTCAAAAAACTGTCAATGCGGGCGTCATCCCAAATCTCGTTAATAACCTTTGCCTTATCTGCACGCATGACGCTGTTCCAATTTATGATGACTAATGCTGTTGCGGCATCGGTGTAGCGATTGCCTTAGTGTATTGTGCCTATTTGTGCCCAAAACGGCGAGTGCGTACACTTTCGTTCACCTTCGAGGATACTGATTTGACGCCGCCAGCTACTAACCGCTCCTTGCCGCTGCGAGAAATGTTCTTGGTGCTCATCGGCACATTGGCTTGTTTTCTGCTCTTGGCCATTGGGTCTTATTCCCCAGATGATCCCTCCTTCACCTATACCGGGGGTAATACAAGCATCGACAATCTCGTCGGCGTGAGCGGTGCCTACCTTGCGGACATTCTTTTATTTCTCTTTGGCTGGGTCGCCTATCTGCTTCCCATAGGTCTGATCTACGCAGCGTTGCGATTGCTACGTGCTCGCGGAGAGAAACCGACTGGGTTGGTTTTGGGCGTGCGGGCCAGCGGATGGATCGCCTCGTTTTTGTGTGCATGCGTGCTCATGTATTTGCACAATTTTAGCGGTGCGGCGCTGCCCTCAGGGTCCGGAGGAATGCTCGGCAAGGCACTTGGCGCAACCGGTGCTGAAATTTTTGGTTCAGTAGGGTTAACCGTGTTGTGCGCTGCCGGGGCGTTGATTGGGACCCAAGCCGCTGTCGGCTTTTCGTGGCTTGAGATCACAGAGCACATTGGTCGCGGTATCACGCATATCTGGCATCGGGGCGCCGAACTCTATGATCGCCTGAATGACCGGCGGCTGGCTGCGATTGAACGGCGTAAACAAGCGAGGAAGGCAGAGCCCGATGTGACGGAGAAGCGGCAAGCAGATCTGGCCGCGACATTCGAGACCAAGCAACAAATCTCTGAGGCCGTAACGCCGCAGAAAAATACCGCTGTGGAAATATTGCCCGCGGCAGCAGAGCGAAAACCAACGGGCAAAACACAGCAGAAACGTCTCTTTGACAGTCAGAGTGTCAACGAACTGCCTGATGTAGATCTGCTCGACCAGCCCGGAGGCGACAATACTCAGGGCTACAGTGCTGATGCCCTGGAAGCCATGTCGAAGCAGCTAGAGTTAAAGCTGGCCGATTTTAATGTCGAGGCCGTTGTCGTATCGGTACTGCCGGGTCCCGTAATTACTCGGTTTGAAATCCAGCCCGCGGCAGGAGTGAAGGTACAGAAAATCAGTGCGTTGGCGAAGGATCTGGCGCGCTCCCTCGCCGTGATCAGCGTGCGTATCGTCGAGGTGATTCCGGGCAAGCCCTATGTCGGCATCGAGATACCCAATGAGCACCGAGAAATGGTGCAGCTACACGAGGTCATTAACTCGTCCGCATTTCAGGATGCGAGCAGTCACCTGGCTCTCGCCTTGGGTAAGGATATTGCGGGAGCTACCGTCGTTGCAGACATCGCCCGCATGCCTCACCTGTTAGTTGCGGGTACGACGGGGTCGGGGAAATCGGTTGGTGTGAACTCCATGTTGCTCAGTATTCTGCTTAAGGCAACACCCGATCAGGTTCGCCTCATTCTGGTCGACCCCAAAATGCTTGAACTGTCAATTTACGAGGGCATACCGCATCTGTTGACGCCGGTTGTGACGGATATGAAGGAAGCAGCCCATGCTCTTAACTGGGCCGTGGGCGAAATGGAGCGACGTTATCGGCTGATGGCCTCACTTGGCGTGCGAAATCTTGCTGGCTTTAACCGGCAGGTGAGGGAGGCCGCCGCTAGGGGAGAGCCAATCCAAGATCCACTATGGTCGTCGGAACTCGAAGAGGCTCCAGACCTCGAGGCGCTGCCTGCTATTGTCATCGTGATCGATGAGTTCGCCGACATGATGATGATTGTTGGCAAGAAGGTCGAACAGTTGATCGCCCGAATCGCTCAGAAAGCTCGTGCTGCGGGCATACACCTGATTTTAGCCACCCAGCGACCCTCTGTTGATGTAATTACGGGCTTGATAAAGGCCAATATTCCCTCGCGTATGAGTTTTCAAGTTTCATCCCGGGTGGACTCTCGCACCATTCTCGATCAGGGCGGTGCAGAACAACTGCTTGGTCATGGCGATATGTTGTACCTGCCGCCGGGCACAGCGCTTCCCCAGCGAGTTCACGGTGCATTTGTCTCCGACGACGAGGTGCATCGTGTGGTCGAGGACTGGAAGCAGCGAGGGTCGCCAGATTACCTTGAAGAAATTGTCATCGGTCAGAGCGATGGTGAAGCATTTGTTAAAATCGATTCCGACGATGACGCGGAACAATCCGATGAGCTCTACGATGAAGCAGTCTCGTTTGTACTGGAATCTCGCAGAGCTTCAATATCTGCTGTGCAGCGCAAGCTACGCATTGGGTACAATCGCGCTGCCCGATTAATCGAGACGATGGAGGCTGCCGGCGTGGTGTCTACTATGAACACCAATGGCAGTCGTGAGGTGCTCGTGCCTGACCGTAATGCTCAATAAGCCAGCTCAGCTCTACCCGAGAGGAATAGTCCTCTGCTTGTTGCTTGCGGCGCTCCCGCTTCAGGCAAAAACTGTGTCCGAAGAACTCATAGCCTACATGGAAGGACTTGAGGGTCTACGTTCGAATTTTGAGCAAAACGTCTATGCCAACGGCCTGATCATCGAATCGAGTACCGGCAGCATGGCCTTGTCAAAGCCAAAGCTTCGTTGGCAGGTGGATACGCCATTTCCGCAAATTATTATTGTTAGTCCTGGTCGCGTTGAGATTTACGACCCAGACTTATCACAGTTGACGATTCAGGAAATCGGTCCGGACCAAACAGAAACCCCCGCCAGTTTGCTCATGCATCCTGAACGCCTGCTGACTTCTAGCTATCAGGTGAATCAAGTCGGCAGTCAGGATTTGAGAGTGTTTCAATTGTTGCCAACGGGATCTTCAGCCCTGTTTCAAAGCCTCGAAATAACTTTCGAAAAGGGCACTCTTAAGTCATTGCAGATACTTGACTGGCAGCAGCAACAAACAGAAATTCGCTTCCAGAACATCTTCGTCAATCAAGATCTCCCGCCATCACTTTTTCAGCTGGCGGTGCCAGAAGGCACGGATGTGATACGTGGATGATCTCTTTGGCGATCATGCGACCAGCCTGAATGACCATCGTCCACTCGCTGATCGTCTCAGACCCCGAACCTTAGACGAGTATGTGGGCCAGCAGCATCTGCTTGGTCAGGATAAACCTCTTGGTGGTCTTGCCACCCGGAAACAAATTCATTCGATGCTTCTCTGGGGCCCCCCCGGCACAGGTAAGACCACCCTCGCGAAACTTCTTGCGTCAGCTGCGGGCTGCGAGTGGATTAGTGTTTCCGCAGTGTTAAGTGGCGTCAAAGAAATCCGCAGTGCCGTCGGGCTTGCCAAACAAAACCTGACGCAAAACCGACGCACAGTTCTGTTCGTTGATGAGGTGCACCGCTTCAACAAATCTCAGCAGGATGCCTTTTTGCCCCATGTTGAGGCGGGCACGATCACCTTCATTGGCGCGACAACGGAAAATCCCTCCTTTGAGGTCAATGCAGCCTTACTCTCCAGAGCTCGAGTCTATGTGCTCAAGCGTCTGGATGAAGATGCACTGATGGGTGTCATAACGCGCGGGCTTGATTTGATTGAAAAGACAATGTCGAAGCCGGTTTGCGGGCAGCTGATCGCCCTAGCCGATGGTGATGCGCGCAGGCTGTTGAATGTTTTGGAAATCGCGGCGCAGTTGGCTGAGCCAGAGTCAGATATACGTGCTGATCATCTAGCTTCCGCGGCAGGTGAACAAATCCGGCGCTTTGATAAGGGAGGAGACCTGTTCTACGAGCAGATATCGGCACTGCATAAATCGGTGCGGGGCAGTGCGCCGGATGCTGCACTGTACTGGTTCTGCCGCATGCTTGATGGTGGTGCTGAGCCGCGCTATATCGGTCGTCGGCTGTTACGAATGGCTAGCGAGGACATCGGCAATGCCGACCCCCGAGCACTTCAGCTAACTGAATCAGCCTTGGCAACATATGAGCGCCTGGGTTCGCCCGAAGGAGAGCTGGCGCTAGCCCAAGCTGTTCTGTACATGGCCAGTGTGCCTAAAAGCGATGCGGCATATGCAGCCTTTAAAGAGGCCATGGCATTTGTGCGACAAACGCCGTCCTACGACGTGCCCATGCACCTGCGAAACGCGCCAACTAATCTTATGCAAGAGATGGGTTATGGTCACGGATATCGACATGCGCATCTCGAAGCGCAGCCCGATATTGGCGCCTACGCCGCGGGAGAAAATTACTTTCCTGATGAATTGCAGCCATCGACGTTCTATCATCCCGCCGCCGCTGGGCTGGAGAGCAAAATCCGCGGTCGGCTAGCCTCCCTTTCTGCAGCAGATGCCGCAGCGGACAAGAATGCAGAGGACAAAAATTCAGCGGACGATGCTGCAGGCGAAGTATAGCCTGTTCACAATGGTGAGATGGTTAACGCGCCTACATGCAGTGCCGAATGCATGGCCGTGTGTCCCATGAGACCGACAAGACTTCACAATGACGAACGACGGATCCCAACATGTTAGACATTAAATTGTTGCGTAATAGCCCTGAGAAGGTCGCTTCATTGCTCGAAGTCAAAGGCTACAGTTTTGATGTTGAAGCCTTCAGTGCACTGGAGGAGCAGCGAAAAATGCTCCAGCAGCAAACGGAGGATTTGCAAAACGAACGCAACGTGAAGTCGAAGTCTATCGGCAAGGCGAAAGCATCGGGGGAAGATATCGCGCCACTGCTTGCCGAGGTGGGGGATCTAGGAGAACGCCTCGATCACTCCAAGGCCGCATTCAGCAGTGTTCAGGAAGCAATGCAGGACTTGCTCATGTCCTTGCCTAATTTGCCTCATGAATCGGTTCCTGCTGGTAAGAGTGAAGACGACAATAAACTGCTGCATACCTGGGGGACCCCGGGCAGTCTAGTGCAGGAGCCATTGGATCACGTGGATTTAGCAGCTTCCGGTGGACTCGATTTTGAGACCGCGGCGAAAGTGACGGGGTCACGATTTGTGGTCATGCGCGGAGCCATGGCCCGGCTGCATAGAGCGTTGACCCAATTCATGCTGGATCTGCACACCCAGCAGCACGGCTACCAAGAAGTGTACGTTCCGTACATTGTGAATGCTGACAGCGCCCGGGGCACAGGTCAGCTTCCCAAGGCCGCTGAAGACATGTTTCGTCTCGAGGGGGAGCAAGACCTGTATTTGATTCCAACCGCGGAAGTACCCGTGACGAATCTTTATCGGGGCGAAATCCTTGCCGAAGCCGACTTACCGATTCGCCACGTTTGCCATACACCGTGTTTTCGCAGCGAGGCGGGCAGCTATGGTCGAGACACGCGTGGCATGATCCGCCAACACCAGTTTGAAAAAGTAGAGTTGGTGCAGTTAGTCCACCCTGAAACCTCATGGGATACCTTGGACGTTCTTACCGGTCATGCTGAGGCGGTGTTACAACAGCTCGAGCTACCCTATCGAGCCATGGTGCTTTGTGGTGGCGATCTTAGCTTTACCTCAGCCAAGACCATAGATTTAGAAGTGTGGCTGCCCAGTCAGAACCAATTCCGAGAGATTTCCTCCTGCAGTAACTTTCTTGATTTCCAGGCTCGGCGTATGCAGGCACGATATCGCGATGCCCAGGGAGACATTCATTTGTTGCATACCCTGAATGGTTCTGGGCTGGCGGTGGGCCGCACTCTGGTGGCACTGCTCGAGAACTATCAGCAGGGGGAAGGCATGATCGTGGTGCCTGATGTGCTGAGGGACTATTTGGGCGGTGCGACACAGTGGCCTATCAATCCGTAAGGATCGAGAAAGCGACTGCCTGACGTGTTTTATCTGCCACTCTTTCATCGACTGCAGGGGGCCCAATGCCTGGTTATTGGAGGAGGGCAAACCGCCCTGCGAAAGCTGCGCTGGCTGGTGCGCGCTGGTGCCCAAATTACTGTCATCGCCCCGGAAATTGACCCTGGCATCAAGCGAATGCGCGACGCGGGGCAGCTCATCATTGAGCGCCGACCGTTTTATCCCGAAGCCGTGCACGCAGGGTTACGGCTGGTCATTAGTGCCACTAACGCGCCTCAAGTCAGTGAGTCGGTGTTTGCTCGCGCCCTGGAAAATGGGGTCTTGGTCAATTGCGTAGATCGCACTGAACTTTGCACCATCATTTTCCCAGCGATTATTGACCGGTTCCCGATTTTGGTAGCGGTCTCGAGCATGGGCCAGTCGCCGACGTTATCCCGCAGCGTGCGCGGCTGGATCGAAACCCGTTTGCCTCAGGGGCTAGGACGCCTGGCCGAGCTTGCCGGGCGGCTTCGTTTTGAGGTCAAAAAAGCTCTGCCAAATGTTGATGCCCGCAAAGGCTTTTGGGATACCGTTTTTTCCAGTCCCGCAGCAACCAAGGCGATGCAGGGAAAAGTCGATGAAGCGGTGATGGAAGCCCAGCAAATGCTCTCTCGGCAGCAGGCCGGTGGCGAAATCTTATTGGTCGGGGCAGGCCCGGGGGATCCCGACCTGATTACTCTGCGCGGCCTGCGGGCGATACAGAGTGCCGACGTGCTCATGTACGACAAGCTCGTGCACCCGTCGCTTCTTGATTATGCGCGTCGGGACGCCGAACTCGTTGACGTTGGGAAGCAAGGCCCGCGAGAAGAGGCTGGTGCCAAGGGTTGGGGTAGTGCATCTGAGCCAATCGGCGGACCAAGACCCAGTGGCACTCATATGCAGGCAGCCATTAACGCTCGCATCGTCGATGAAGCTAAGCGAGGCAAAAAAGTGGTTCGGCTCAAAGGAGGGGACCCCTTTATTTTTGGTCGAGGTGGAGAAGAAATGTTGGCGGCAGCAGAGCAGGGCTTTTGTGTTGAGGTCATTCCGGGTATCACTGCAGGCATGGCCGCGGCGAGTAGCTCTGGGGTGCCTCTAACGCACCGGCATGTCAGTCAGTCCGTGCGTTTCCTGACTGGGCATCGCGTTGCCCAAGCACAGAACTTCGAGTGGTCGGATTGGGCCAGGGACGATCAAACCCTGGTTATCTATATGGCGCTAGTCAGTTTAGAGGCTATTCAGGAACGCCTGCTGGCCGCAGGTAAGTCTCCGGACACCCCGGCGATATTAATCGAGAACGCAACGCTCGAGTCTCAGCGCGAGGTTTTTGCCTCGCTATCAGGACTTGCCGAGTCCGTGGCTGAGGCAGGTGTTTCTGGTCCGTCGATCATTATCGTCGGGCAGGCGGTTGAGGTCGCCGAGCAAGCAAGACTGCTGCTGCGGAATGCGGCTGAGCAACCAACTCAGACCCCATAGCCTTCGGATTTAAAGACAGTTGGTCGGTCGCGGCAGGCCTGCCACTTTGGCGGCTGTTACCGCAGGGCTGCCACCAAAGAGGTGCATCAAATAAACGCTGGATCCTTGCTCGGCTCCTAACTTTTCTCTCACAAGTTTCACTAGGGCGCGCATCGCAGGAGATGTATCGGTCTGGGCATAGAATGTCCTAAGTGAGTTGATAACCTGCCAGTG
>JADHNQ010000036.1 GCA_016779425.1 Pseudomonadales bacterium
TGGATCAGACCCTTGGGTAATCTATCCCGCCCAATGTCCGCATCAGCTAGGACCGCTCGAGAATGCGGCCCTGATCAATGGCGTAGTTCGCTGCCCCTGGCACGGCTATGAATTCGACGTGCGCACCGGCGCATGCGTTAGCGGCAGTCACTGTCAGTTCGGGCGCATGCCCAAGATCACAGAGCTTGAGGATAGGGTGCAACTCCGCTGGGTCTGAATCCACATCCTAGTTGCCAGTAAAATCGCCCGTTTCTTTATTACGCTTCGCGGCGATTGCCCTAGCCCGGTCTTCGCTGCCAGCGGCGAATAGATTCTGATCGCTATCCATATGCATGATGGAGTTGCCCAGGGCATAGGCTAGCCGGTTGGTCGATTGCTTAATCATCTGGACCGCAAGTGGAGGTTTGCTCGCATACTCTTTGGCGACTTCCATCGTCTTGGTCGCCAGATCCTCGTCGTCTGTGAGGTGATCAAGTATCCCCCATTTGTACAGCGTCTGTGCATCGAGGCGCTCGGCCCCGGCGACCAGGCGTTTCGCTCTGGCGGGGCCGACTAGGGACACGATCAAAGGCAGACTCTTCCACATGAGGTTGATGCCAAGGTCTACTTCTGGGTATTCGATAAAGGCAGATTGACTGCCAACTCGAAAATCGCACGCGGTTGCAACGCAAGCACCACCACCCATGGCTGCTCCCCGCCACGCCGCGATGGTGATTTGGTCTATAGCCAGGATCGCTTCGATAGCGCGCTCACCCATGCGTGCTTGTCTGCGACGCTGCACCAAGGGCATATCTGCAGAGAAAGGTGTGTCCTGCAGGTCTGCACCAGAAGAAAAGTGTTTGCCCGCCCCGGTAATAATTACGACCCGCGTAACAGGGTCGTCGCGCAAGCTCTGGGCAGCGTGTTCGAGCTCGGCCAAATGGGCATGGCTCAGTGCGTTGGCCCGCTCGGGTCGATGCATGGTGAGAGTGGCGATCAACCCTTGGCGAGTAAGGGTGACAAACTGGTAGCTGGTAGTCGCATCATTTTTCATGCAGACATCTTACGACGAGATAGGCGGGATGTAAGGGTCTGACCGAGACCTTAAAGATCCTCGGGCTGGAATCGAGGTATTGGACGCCGTGTTGCTTACCCATCGCCAATAGATCATCGGCAATTAAAAAAGGCGGAGGCTTTTTCAAGCCTCCGCCTTTGAAGGTTGGGAACTTCCGAAGAGGGGAGGGGAGAGGAGTATCGGAAGCCCCCGCATTCCAGCGGGGTGTTGCCACTTGGCCGCTGAATGAAGCCATTGTTACCCAAGGTAACAATTAGCGCAACCCCTTTGTGTAAAAAAGTAGCTATATTTTTTGCGATTTGATTATTCGAGATTTGTCTGATGAAAATGCACCAATTTGGGGAGAAGACTGGATATTGGCCGAATATTAAAGGTTGTTTGGGGTTGATAGCGCTGGTTAGGCACTGAAACTGTGCCTAAATCCTACTTAGCGGTATGTACAATGCCGTCCGGTGAGTAATATCAGCCCACTGTTATTCACACGTTTGTTCCCGCCTACCAAGGAATATTGATGACGAAGCTGCCTCAGCAGTCGCTAGCGCCCACCTCACACCGTTTTTTTTCTCAACGCCTGCGCTTGCACTTTGTTGAGTGGGGTCATCGTGATGCACCGACGGTCGTCCTGGTGCATGGGGTGCGAGATCATAGCCGTACCTGGGATGACCTGATTGCCCGAATGTCGGTAAGTGGCGACTATCACTTTATTGCGCCAGACCTGCGCGGACATGGTGATTCGGACTGGGTCCTGGGCTCAGGATACCGATACCTTGATTACCTATATGACCTGCAGCAATTGATAGAGCAGAACAATTTCGGGCCTGTTTGGTTAGTAGGACACAGTTTAGGCGGAGCTATCGCGGCGTTTTTTGCCGGCGTCTTCCCGGAGCTTGTGAGCAAACTGATTTTGCTGGAGGGTATTGGCCTTTGGTCGCGCGAGGACGCGGATTCGGGTGTTGCCGCCAAAATCCGCGAGTGGAGCCGACAGACGAGGGAACTTGCCGGTCGCGAGCCCCGCCGATACGCAGACTTGGAAACAGCCTATGCACGCATGCAGCAGGCCAATCCCCAGCTGCGTGCTGAGCAGGCTTTTCATCTCACTCAGCATGGTGCAGTACAGTTGGAGGATGGACAGTTCACCTGGAAGTACGATCAATACACCTACAATTTTCTCGGTGTTGGGTTAGATGTCGATGAGATCATCGAATTGTGGCAGTGCATTAGGGCGCCTACGTTGCTCATAAATGCGACAAATGGCCTGCAAAATCGGACCGGTCAGGACGATACGCTTCAGTATTTTAAGGATGCCGAACTGCATGATGTTGCCGGGGCAGGCCACTGGATACACCACGACCAGCTAGAGCAGGTCGCAACCTTGATGGAAGACTTCTTGCGCAGTGCATAGGTCTGGCAAGCCTTGTGGAGAGAAGGCTAGGGTTGGGCGCTCAAAAAGGCGGCAACATCCGCGTTACATCCGCGAAATTGAATGCGAGCCGTCTTGCGCTGTAGCTGAAAGTCGTACATCGGGTCGTAGTACTCCCGCAGCAAATAACTGATCCAGTCTCGGTGATCTGTCTTCCCGGCGAACGCCTGCTGCAACCGCAGGGTAAGATCCGCTAGTCGCGCGCCGCCGAGTCGACGCTTGATTCGCACCAGCGCCTCTTCGTACCGAGCTAGCAAGTCCGAGGGCGTAAGGCCGGCGTCCCGATGCTCATCAAGCGCTTCGGCGACATACTCTTTGTGAATATGCTCAACGCGTTCGTCAAAACTTGCCTCCACGAGGGCGATTGGAGCCTGCAGCATTTGCTCATGCCACACCGTAGGCAGTCCAATGCGGCCTATGGTGCGGCTCTCGTCTTCAACCACGAGGTTCCCCCCTGACAGCCTGAGGTAGGCCGATGCCAATGCACACTCAAACGTGACGGGGGTGGGTTGGGGCGTTAGCCGTCGGCCAAAGGCGGATCCTCGGTGATTGGCGAGGCCCTCTAAATCGATGCCGTTTTCCAATGATTGAATCAATGGTGTTTTCGCTGACCCAGTGCGACCGCTTACCAGCCACCACTGTTTTTGTGGGTTGGCCAGCACATGTAAGGAGCCGTGGCGGACCGCCTTAAAACCACCGGCCACTCTCTCTCGCTGCACGCCCTGTGCCGCCAGCCACTGCTGCGCCAGCGCCGATCGCTGTCCACCGCGCCAGCACATGATCTGGGCATCGGTATTTGCCAAACAGTACTTTTGCCACTGCTCGATACGCTGTGCCTTAGTAGCCCCTGTGACCAGTTCATGCCCCAGCAGTACCGCCGCGTCATGCCCGTCTCGCCTGTAGGTTGTACCCACCTGCTCCCGCTCGGCATCGTTCAAGATGGGGGCGTTAAAGCTGTTGAGCAGTCTGCCTTGTCGAAACTCCACCGGGGCGCGCACATCCAACAGCGGCGGCTGGGTTTTCAGTAATGCCAGAACTGCGGGGCTAGGGGATGTCGTCGGTAATGTTGGCACCGGCTTCGAAGGATTCCAGATGGGTTTGCAGTATGTCGATCACATCGTTGCGTTCTTGAGTCCGCGCAAAATACAGGGCCCGTTTTTGCAGCTCAATGGCTCTTGGAAAGTTGCCGTTGGCGGCATAGGTCGCTGCCCAAGTGTCTAGATACTCGGGGTGAGTCTGAACCTGCTTATTGCTCGACATCATCTCATCCATGATGGCTTGGGCATAATTAGGTTGTTGCAGGCCTCTTTGATCCGTAACCGCGAGGGTCCAGGCCACCTCATTAACGATGGCGGCGTTTCCGTGATGACTGGACTGCACCTGTTCGACGGCCTTCTTGTACCAGCGTAAGGCCTTGCGCGCCGAGCGTCTGACCTCTACACCTTTTGCATAAAGGTTGCCGATGACCACCATGGCTTCGGGGTCGTCGGCGTCGGCAAGTTCGCGCAGCAGCGGCATAAGCCGTGTTTGGGATTCTCGCTCGCTTGAACCAGCAATGTAGCGGGCATAGCTGATGACAGCCTTGGGGTTACGCAAGTCTGCGGCCTTGGCGAAGTATCGATTTGCCAAATCATCGCTCTTTGGCAGTCTCGCCCCGCGCTGATATTGACTGGCTAGGTAGATGTAGGACTCCGCATGGCCTAGCGCACCTGCCTGCTGTAATAGCGACAGCGCTTGTTCTCGTTTTTTCTGGGGGCTTAGTGCGGGATCCTCACTTGACGTATGAGTGTCCTCCAGCAGCCAGCGACCTAGGGTATACATAGACTCGGTAGAGCCGAGATCGATAGCCTTTACATGGTTTTCAATGGCTTTTGTCACCAGTTCTTGTGCGGTCTCTGCCGGCGTGCTGTCGCCTTGAGACGCGTTGTCGGTCACACCAGACTGGTACCAAAAGATTCGGGCCAGCAACGTATGGGCAAGCAGGTTGGGTTCTCGGCTGGCCATCTCCAACCAACCGATTGCCGGCTCGTAACGTCGCTGGCCGGCCAAGTATGTACCAATGGCCGCGCGTGCGGCGGAATCGTCGTTGTCCGCCAAAATACGCAGCGCCTCCCATGGGTTCTCCCTACTGCCTTCGTCGCCGGTGCCCACGGCACTCGCCAGAACCGACAGGTCAAAGTAGCTGCTCGCTACCGGGCTTGCGGCGTCCTTACGGGATAGCAGCAACAGCTGCAGCGGTGTCGGACCCTTGCTTTGATAGATGCTGCCAACGATGACCTGTTTATCGTGCATGAGCGTTAAAATGGCCTCAGCCCGACTCGTAACGCGATAGGGGCGCTCTTGACTGCCATCACCGGTTGCAAGGATTGCCAGCTGTCGCTGGTCGAATGCAAGGCTATGCGTGGCCGTGGCTTCTGCAGCATCAAGGTGTTGATAAAAGGCGGTGAGGGCGAAGTGCCCCGTCAAATTGTTCGGATTTCGCTCCAACAAGGCGGAACCTAGGGCCCCCATGGAAAGCGGTTCGTCTTCACTCGTCGCCAGCACGCGGGCCTCTAAAGATGTCATGTAGCCCAACTGCTCGGCAAAATCTGCCAGCGCCAGATATGGGGTGGCATCCGCGATGTCACTGGAATTCGCAGTGCTGGAGGATTGGGTACTGTCAGCGACGTTGCCTGGGGTGGTTGCGCATGCGCTGAGGACGCCAAGTATTAGTGCGCTGCACAGAGAAGTTAAGGCCGGAGCTACATGGATAGACATCACGCAGTTATAGCATCCCGACCGCGCCGATGAAATAACGCCAGAAAGGACATTGCCGGATCTCTTAGGTTGTAAGCGGTTGCTGTAAATTGCGCGTAGAGGGACAGGCAGTTTGAAATAACTGTGACTTAGCCGACGCGACACCACAGATTGGTTGAGGCGTCCGCATCATTGGTTACACTGAGCCACTCGAACCAATGGGATCAGTCGATGTCATATCAAGCGAAAATGCAGCTTCCAAACTCCGCCAACGCACTGCCTGGACGACAAGAGACCATGCCGGTTCCGCAGAGCCATTTTGTTCTTGGTCAGACCCTGGTTGGGCCGTTCCCCAGTGGCTACAAGTGGGTTCAATTCGGCATGGGGTGTTTTTGGGGTGCCGAGCGAAAGTTCTGGCAAATGGACGGCGTCTATACCACGGCGGTGGGGTACTCCGGCGGCTATACCGAAAACCCGACCTACGAGGAGGTATGCTCTGGTGGCACTGGACACACCGAAACAGTGCTCGTGGTCTATGACGATTCCGTTGTTAGCTTTGCCGAACTCTTGAAAATATTCTGGGAAAGCCACGATCCAACCCAGGGCATGCGTCAGGGCAACGATATGGGTACTCAGTATCGCTCGGCGGTCTACACCTACGACGATGAGCAGGCAGAAGTGGCTCGTGCCAGTCAGGCGCTGTTTCAGGATGCCCTGACCGCTTCAGGCCTCGGACAAATTACGACGGAAATTATCGCTTCCGGCCCCTTCTATTATGCCGAGCACTTTCACCAGCAGTACCTCGCCAAGGTACCCAATGGTTACTGCGGGCTGGGCGGCACGGGAGTCGGGTGCGATATCGCGCCCCTGGCTACTCTGGATATTACCAGCGCCGGGTAGCAAGACTCAGGTGAGGAGCGTGCGCGTCACGTCACAGCGCGCGCAACGCTGCACGCTCACCAGACGGCCTTGCTTTACGTCGAATTGCTTCTTCGGCTCGTCACGCCATTGATGAAAACCCGATCGGCATAACGTGCTGCCGCTGCCGCGTTCTTTGCGCTTTTTCTTTCGAAATTTGTTGAGATCCGTCGGTTTTTCCATCTTCATCCCAGAAGCCTGCGCGGCGCGCCCGCGCTGCTGTTAGAGCAAGTCTAACGCCTCACAGCGCGCTTGAAACGCGGGTTGCCCTCTCTGTTGGCGCTGAGTGATGTCGCAGGTAACATGCCGCCGCACTTATGAGCGAGCATCATTCATGACTCAACACGGTATCGGAATAGACTTTGGCACCAGTAACTCTGCCGCCGCCGTCTTTGATGGGGAAACCGTGCGGCTCGTGCGGCTGGAAACCGCCGACGCCATCATTCCTTCCGCCACCTATATTGACCGGGCACTGACATCGAAAACCGGTCAAACCGCTGTTGACCAATATATTGCAGACAACACCGGTCGTACCGTGGAAATGGTGCCAGAGGTAATCGGCGAAACCAGCCAGTTTGTGGAGGGTGCAGGAGAGGGTGGTAGCCCTGGCGAGGTCGAAACTTCGACCGAAAAAATATACGGCGCGGCGGTGACAGACAGCAGCCTACAAGGGCGGCTATTCCGGGGCACCAAGCGACTGCTGGGTGATGAGGACGTTCGACGGCTGATGGTATTTGACCACCCCTTTCGCCTCGTAGCACTTATCACACCCTTGCTGCTGAGAATCCGGCAGAGCATTGAGGCCGACGTGGGCTCGGTGAGCGCTGCAAATCTGGGTTATCCGGTGAATTTTGAAGGACGCGATGCGTTTTCTAATCAGCTGGCTCTTAGCCGCTTGGGTGAAGCTTTCGGCTACGCGGGTATCAAAGAGCAACACTTTTACCCTGAACCCATTGCTGCGGCAGTGAGTTTCTTGCATAGCGATGCCGATGCCCGGGGTGAGACGCTACTGTGCTTGGACTTTGGCGGCGGCACCCTGGATTTTTGTGTGCTGCGCCGTAGCGGTCAGAATTTTTCTGTGGTCGCGACTCATGGCATTGGATTGGGAGGGGATCATCTTGATCAAATCCTGTTTCGTGAGTTGCTCTTCCCCGAACTCGGCAAGGGTGAGCTATGGCGTCGGCGGGGCTTTGATCGAGAAATCGAAACGCGGTTTCCCTTCGAGGACTTTGAAGATCTGCTGGTCAACTGGGCGGTCACTTACACCCTAAATCAGAACCGCTACACAACTCCGGTGCTAGAGCGAATTGCGGGTGGCGGCGCGGGCACGAATAAATTCGAGCGTTTGCGCGACGTTATACAGCACAACCTCAGCTATTTGATCTTTGCGCGCATCAAGACGCTGAAGGCGGATTTGTCGGCACAGACAAGTGCCACGCTAGATGTGCCGGAGATCGATTTGCAGATTGACGTTAGCCGACAGGCGTTTGAGCAAATGATATCTCGGCCCTTGGATCGGGTGGCTGAGGCCTTGGATGAAACCGTGCGCAAAGCGGGTTTGGATCATGACGATATTGACATCGTTCTAGGCACCGGGGGATCAAGTTTGATTCCGGCGGTCAAAGGGCTGCTGGAGGATCGCTTTGCAGGTCGTGTCGTTGAGCACGATCCTTTCACCAGCGTGGCCGCGGGCTTGGCCATCGCCAACTATCGTGGTCTGCGGTTCGAGGCCTAACGTCTTGGGCTATTCGATTTCTTTAGGTGGCTGCCAAGTGGTGTCTACGGCCGTAAAGAATGACTTCAATATTCGGTAGGTGAGGCCCCATACGAAGTGCCCGCTACTGAGTCGATAGCCATTAAAAATGGTTGGTTTACCGGCCATCTGAAGTGTTTGGGTGTCGTGCAGCGTATTGCTTGCGAGGGTAGGTAAGGGTGCCCAGACAATGTCAGCGACTTCGCGATTGGGCGCGAAGTCGGGTACGTCTTGAGTCACGAACACATGGGGTGCGATCAGCATATTGAGTACGCGACCGCGAGGCTGAGCCTGCTGATGATTCAAAGCACCCAAATAGTCGGCACTATCAAGATTTAGCCCAATCTCTTCATGGGTTTCGCGCATGGCAGCTGCTTGCAGACTGATATCGCTATCCTCTCGATGGCCCCCTGGGAAGGCCATTTGGCCAGACCAAGGGTCGCCTGGGCGCTCAGCGCGCTGAATAAACAGCATTTCAGTCTGTTCGGCACTGTCTGTTGGCGCTTCACGTAAGATGATGGCTACTGCAGCCTGCCGGGTCGTTTCTCCTGGGCTCACCAGAGTAGGCGTAAACGTTCTCATGGCAGTGCGAACTTTCGAGGTATTGAACATTCAGTAATCCTAGCGAGCGGATAACAATTGAGAGATCAAATCCGACACCGGATACTTGGCCTTGCAATGCACACCATCATATCGAACTAAGTCGGCTTCGTGGGATTGATGGAAAACACAGGCACAATCGATTTACCCCACGGGAGGTGTTATGACCGAGGATTTATCAGACGCACGCGCAGAGCAACTGGCCAGTGGCAGTAACCAATGTTTCGTTTGTGGGCCTGGAAACCCCATAGGGCTGGGGGTGACGTTTAAGCTTGATGGTGACGTCTGCCGCGGCGAGTTCACACCGCGTCCAGAGCATATGGGTTACGACCAAGTTACCCACGGCGGCATCGTCTTCAGCCTGCTCGACGATGTCATGGCGAACTGGGTCTGGCTGCGGGGCGAACGCTGTTTTACCGCGAGAGCCGAGATCCGCTATCGCTCAGAGCTGCCTGTAGGCACGCCTATCCGTCTTGAGGGTCGCTGCATAAAACGTAAGGGCCGTTTGGCTCAGATGGAAGGCCTGCTCATTCGTAAGTCTGACGATTATGTGGTGGCAGAAGCCTCTGGTGCCTTTATGATCGCCGTCTAGTCGGGCTCAATCACCAGACCAACGAGAAATAAGAGGGGAATATGGAATACGTCACAATTGTCGTAATGCTCGCACTGATGCAGTACATCTGGTTCAGCATTCAGGTGGGTCGCGCCAGGGGGCGCTTTGAGGTGCAAGTGCCGGCGACATCGGGTAGCGATGGCTTCGAGCGCTACTTTCGAGCGCATCAAAACACCACAGAGCAACTGGTTGTTTTTTTACCTGCGATATTTGCCTGCGGGTATTACGTTAACGCGCTTTTCGCGGCGGTAATGGGGTTGGTTTTCATTACCGGTCGAGGGCTGTATTTTCGCGGCTACACCGACCCAGAAAAAAGCCGCACTGCTGGCTTCGCCATTGGCATGTTGGCCAACATGCTGATGATTTTGTCGACACTCTACATGGCGGGTGCGGCCGCCCTGGGCTAAGCGGGATACCGCCTAGTCAGCCAATCGAGCATCGCAGCATTGGTTTCAGCTGGCTTTTCTTGCTGAATCCAGTGCCCGCAGGGCAAGTCCACCACTTCAAGGTCGCTCACATGATCAGCCAGTGAGGGGGACTTTGGCACCATGTCGTAGTCGCCGAAGATCGCCAGCGTAGGCTGATAAATATGCTGTTCATAGTTTCCTATGATTTCCCAGTTGCGGGAAAAATTTCGATACCAGTTGATGCCTCCGGTAAACCCCGAGACTGCAAAGGCATCCAAAAATACCTGCATCTCTTGCTCGTTCATGATCGGGTCACCGGGCACACCATCGAGCAGCGCCGGATCTTGCGCCATATTGATCAGATTCATGCCTGGTCCCAGTTCGAGTTTGGGGTGCAGCCACTGATTGGTGCGATAAAGGTTGTTTAGGAACTGCCCCGTGTGATTGTCAAATGCCGCGTCAGCCACGCCTGGCTGACGGTTGAAATGCACGATATAAAAATCTGGGCCGAGCATTTTTTCCCAGAAGCCCACCCACTCGCTCGTACCTCGTTCCATAAAGGGTACGCTGAGATTAATCACATGGGAGACGCGCTGGGGGTGCATCATCGCCAGATTCCAGACGATGATGGCGCCCCAATCGTGACCAACAAAGCAGGCATCGTCGTAACCAAAGTGATCGAGCAGACCCACAAGGTCTCCGGCCAGATGCTGAATATCGTAATCAGTGACTGCGGCCGGTTTCGTGGAGTGACCGTAGCCGCGTTGATTTGGTGCAATCACGTGGTAGCCGGCGTTTACCAGGGGCTCAATCTGATGGCGCCAAGAATAGGCGTGTTCAGGCCAACCGTGGCAGAGCACGATGGGTTTACCCGCACCGGCAGAGAAAACTTCAAGTTCAACGCCGTTCACCCCGATCATCTCGGGCTGGGGAAAATCCATCATGGGTTGGCCTATCTCGCGCAGAATTGTATAGATTAGCGCGTTGGATAGCTCAACACACCTGCTGCTCGGGTCGCAGCAAAGGGAGAAGACTGTGCGAGAAATCGATAACGACAAGTTAGGACTGCTGCTCAAGCAAACTGGGGGAATGGTTGCCGCGAGTTTCAATTGCGCCATTACTGTGCTGGGAGACCGTCTTGGACTGTATCGCGCCTTGGGCGAGCTTGGCCCAAGTACCAGTAGCGAACTGGCTTCTTGTCTGCAGCTGCATGAGCGCTGGGTCAGAGAATGGCTGCATCAGCAAACCTGTATTGGTCAGCTTGAATACGACAGCGATCACGGGAAGTTCGCCATTTCGCCGGAGGCCTATGCAGTGCTGGCCGATGAGGATCATCCGGCCTATCTCATGGGCGGTTTCGATTCAGCCCTCGCGGTGTTTCCAGCAGTGAGCAAACTGGAAGAGTCGTTTCGAACGGGCATTGGCATGAGCTACGACGAACATGGCCCCAATTGCGCCTGCGGTATCGAGCGCATGGGTGCTTTCACCAAGAAACATCGATTGGTTGGAGAGATGATCCCGCAGCTACCCGGTATGCATGACCGGCTGGTCGGCGGCGCGATGGTTGCCGATGTGGGCTGTGGCGGCGGTCTGGCGACGATTACCTTGGCCCAAGCATATCCGGCAACAACTTTTGTGGGTTATGACACCTCCGATGTAGCGCTGGAACGCGCGAGAGCGAATCTGGTGGAAGCGGGTCTGGAAAATGTGAGGTTTTGTAACCCGTTTCAAGAGGCCTTGCCCAGCGATCCGACCTTCGATCTAGTGACGACTTTCGATGTGATTCACGATACTCCCTACCCTCAGGACCTGATTGCACAGATATATGCTGCGCTGAAAGCAGATGGGCAGTGGCTTTGCGAGGACATTAAGGGTTTCGAGTCTTTCGAAGAAAACCTTGAGCAGCATCCGGTGGCAGCCTTGCTCTACGGTTTCTCTGTCACGGTTTGTATGAATAGCGGCTTGTCCACTGCCGACGGCGCAGGTCTCGGTACCCTTGGTTTTACCCAACAGGTCGCCAAGGCGATGACCGAGCAGGCGGGTTTCCGCGAATTCCAATTGCTGGATATTGAGAACCCCATGAATAATTACTATTTGATGAGAAAGTAGTCGGCCTCTCAGCAAGCTCCCAAAACGTATAACGGTCGAAGAAAAAACGCCTCTAAAGAAGGAAACCATATGACTGATTCCAAACACCGCAGCCCGCAAGGTATGGGGTTCGATACGCTGTCTCTGCATGCCGGTCAGGTTCCGGATCCGACCACTGGCGCCCGGGCCACACCCATTTATCAAAGTGCGGCCTTTGTTTTTCCTGACTCCGATGCGGCTGCAGGTCTGTTTAACATAGAGCGGGCGGGACATGTCTACTCGCGTTTGTCTAACCCCACTAACGCGGTACTCGAAGAGCGCATGGCTGCGCTCGATCATGGCGTGGGTTCCGTGGTGACGGCCAGTGGTCAGGCCGCTCTGCATTTGGCCATCACGACCATTCTCAGCGCTGGTGATCACATCGTGTCATCGCGCTCGGTCTATGGCGGTACGCATAATTTGCTCGAGTACACGCTGTCACGTTTTGGTATCTCAACCACCTTTGTCGACCCCCGCGACATGTCTGCCTTCGCCGGGGCGATCCAGCCGAACACTAAGCTGATCTTCGGCGAGGTGCTGGGAAATCCCGGGCTGGAAGTGCTGGATATTCCGTCGCTGTCAAAGCTAGCTCACTCGCATCACCTGCCCCTGCTGATCGATGCCACCTTTGTCACTCCCTATCTCTGCCAGCCCATCGAGTTAGGGGCGGATCTGGTTGTGCATTCAGCCACCAAATTTCTAAGCGGTCACGGTGTAGTGGTAGGTGGCGTCGTCGTCGATGGCGGCACCTTTGATTGGCAGAGCAGCGATAAATTTCCAACTCTCAGTGAGCCCTATGTGGGGTTTCACGACTTGGTCTTCGCTGATGAGTTCGGCCCAGCCGCCTTTATTACGCGTGCGCGGAAGGAAGGTATTCGTGATTTCGGTGCCTGCATGGCGCCGATGACGGCTTTTCAGATTCTCCAGGGTTTGGAGACTCTGCCTTTGCGCATGCAAAAACATGTGGCTAACGCTCTGGAAGTTGCCACCTACCTTGAGCAGCACGACTTAGTCGCATCGGTTTCCTACCCGGGTTTGCCGAGCCACCCGGATTACGAGCTCGCGCAAACCATGCTGCCCAAGGGTTGTGGGGCGGTATTCAGCTTTGAGTTGAAAGACGGTCGCGAGGCGGGCCGAGCCTTTATCGAAGGCCTCAACGTATTTTCTCACCTGGCGAATGTGGGTGATGCAAAGTCGCTTGTTATTCATCCGGCGAGCACGACACATCACCGCGTCGACGAAGCCAGTCTTCGCGCGGCAGGCATCGGACCGGGTCTGGTGCGCCTGAGTATCGGTCTTGAAGACTCGAATGATCTTATCAACGATTTGAAAGGCGGCCTTCGGGCAGTGGAAAAGCTGAACAAACAGCGCGCAAGCCAAGTCGCTAAACCGCTGGAGGCTGTCTCTTGAAGATTGATATTAATGGTAAAAGCATTGGCTACAGCAGTGGCAGCGGACACCCGGAAGCGGATGCGCC
>JADHNQ010000037.1 GCA_016779425.1 Pseudomonadales bacterium
AGCTGCAGCGTTGCGCGAGCAACTGGAAAAAACAGCGCTCTCCTTGAAGCAGGATTGGGTAGAAGGCCTCGCTCATGTCGAGAGACTGAAAAAGCAGTCTAGGCTGTTACAGCGTGCTGAGGCTGGGCGCCAAGAGATTCTGCGTGAGCTGGAGCAAGCGCAGCAGGCGGTAGCCAAGCGCAAGGAAGCCTTTTACCAAGCAGTAGAGCGTCTTCGCTATCACGCTGAAGTCTACGCCTGATCGAGGCGGACGACGCGGAGGCCGGACTGTTTTTTAAGGTATGACCAGCTGGCTAGCTGAGCACTGGCTGGCGGTCATTTTGATGGGCCTTTATACCGCGGCGTTGTTGGTCAATGCCCATGCCGGTTTTCGCGCGAGTGGATCGATGTCCGGCTACTACGTCGGTGATCGCAACATGTCAGGGCCATTAATCGGGCTGTCTTTCTTCGCTACCTTCGCCTCTACCAACAGCTATATCGGTCACGCAGGCAAGGGTTACGAGTATGGTCTGGCCTGGATGATCATGCCCGTCATGCTAATTGTCTTTACCTTTCTCTCCTGGCGGTGGATCGGCCCAAGAACCCGGGCCCTCGCACGCAACTTCGATGCCTTAACCCTACCGGATTTTCTGGCCGCTAGGTTTCTGTCGGCTGCGGATCAGGAGCGACATCCACTGCGAATTGCTGCAGCTCTTGTTGTGATGATGTGCAGTATTCTCTACTTGGTGGCGGTGTTCAAAGGTGCCGGCCACCTGTTTGGACAGTTTTTCGGTGTGTCATACGAGGCCGCGATTGGTCTCGCGCTGGTTCTCGTCATGCTCTACACATCCATCGGGGGATTTGTCTCAGTGGTTAGAACCGATGCGCTGCAAGGTGTGTTAATGATCATTGGGGCGATGATGATCTTCTACTTCGTCACCGACGCCGCTGGTGGCGTTACGGCGCTGGGCGATCTCGCCAAGGCACCGGAAACCGCCTTTGTCTTTGAACTGAACGGAGGCATACCCTTCGTCGTGCTGCTAGGGATCAGCTTGTCCGGTTCCTTGAAGCTTATCGTCGACCCGAGACAGACCTCGCGATTTTTTGCACTCAGAGACCAACAGGCTCTAAGCACAGGCATGTGGGTGGCTATTGGTGGTTTGGCTGTAGTGCAGCTTTGTCTCTATCCCATCGGCGTCTATGCCCACCTGCTTTTGGATAACGTACAGGACACGGATTTGGTCGTACCGCTGCTGGTCAACGATGCGTCGATTTTTCCGCCCTGGGCCGGCGATTTTTTATTTGTCGCCATCGTCGCAGCGGCGATGTCGTCCTTGGATAGCGTGCTGCTTGTTGCCGCCTCGACAGGCTACAAAAATCTGTTGCAGCCCTTTCGCTCAGCGGATAAGACAAATCTGATAGAACCGCTGCGCTGGACGCGAGGCCTGGTGGTGGCGCTGGCGGTGTTTGCTGCGGGTATCGCCCTCGACCCGCCCGGGGACATATTGCAGCTCACCATATTCTCTGGAAGTTTGTATGCGGTCTGTTTTTTGCCCGCCGTAGTGCTCGGGCTTTATTGGTCTAAGGGCAGTGCAGGAGCGGTGCTCGCGTCAATGGCCGCGGGAGTTGTAACGCTACTGGCATGGCTCGCGTTGGGGTTTAACCTCCTTATCCATGAAGTTTTCCCAGCCCTTGGCATTTCCACCACCGTGTACCTTTGCCTCGCCAATCTCAGTCGACAAGACGTCGATCTAGAGAGCCTGGTGGCGGCTGACTGAGTGTCCGACAAGTATGTTGCGCGGTGTGCGCGCAACATACTTCTTACGGCTTACTTGCTCGCTGCTTCTTGCGTTACTCTGGCAATACTCGGACGTTCCGCCAGCATGCTTAGCAGTTCGCTGACCTGCGGGTAGTCGGCAAGCAGGTCGTGATCGAACATCTTTGTCGATATGGAAGTCGCCAGCCCCATACTGTAGTTCAGATACATATCAGCGATGGTAAAGCTATCGCCTGCTGCATAGGGCTTGCATACCAATAGCGCAGACACAGCCTGCATGCCGCGCAGCACCTCCTGACGCGTTGATTCGATCAGTTCCTCGCTAGCGGTTCCGCCAAACATCGCGGCTGGCAAGAGTCGGCGGGCGGCGAGTTCAACATTGAGTTTGATGTGCAGGGCCAGTTCAATCGCTTTTGCTGCCTCAACAGGGTCCGCGGGTAGCAGCGAAGGTTCAGGCTGAATCCGCTCCAGGTAATTAACAATGGCGAGGGACTCTGACAGGTAAACACCGTCAACCTCGATGGATGGCATTTTGCCCATCGGACTGCGGGCCAAGTTGTCTTCTTTTTGTGTTGGTGGAGCTTTTATCTCCTCAAACTCCAGTCCTTTTTCGATCAATACAGCTTTAACTAAGCTGTAATAGTTGCTCATGCGGAGTCCGTACAGTTTGATCATGGTGTCCCCATTTCTTCTTTGTGGATAGGTTTAGTGTAGCGAACACTGTCGCCAATTACGTTATCGTAATACGCACTGGTGGAACCTGACACTCATGCCTACCCAAGACATTGACCCTAATAATGACGACTTTGAGCGTCTGCAAAGGTTTATTCTCACGCGGAACAACATGCTCGTCATTACTGGCGCAGGCATCAGTACTGCGTCGGGTATTGGCGATTACCGCAACCAAGCCGGGCAATGGAAGCGCCCTAAACCGGTCACCCATCAGGATTTTATGGGCCATTTGTCATGGCGGCAGAGATACTGGGCGCGCAGTCAACTGGGGTATCCCTCGTTTTTACAGGCAGCGCCCAACCGGGCACATCGGGCGCTTACGAGGTTGGAATGCCAAGGGCAGTTGTGCGGGTTAGTCACGCAGAATGTCGACCGCTTACACCAGCAGGCAGGCCATCAAGAGGTAGTGGATTTGCATGGCCGACTTGATCAGGTGATTTGCATGGACTGCGGTGTGATTGTGCCGAGGCGGGACGTACAAGCTTGGCTCGAGGAGAGGAACCCGCACCTGCAGAATCAGTCCTTCGAACCTGCTCCGGACGGCGATGCGGATATGGAGATGGATTTTTCCTCTGTCGAGGTACCGCACTGCAGTGCCTGTGGCGGTATCTTGAAACCGCATGTGGTTTTTTATGGCGATAGCGTTGAAAGAAGTATTGTCAATGTCATCAACAGCAAAGTAGAAGGCGCAGATGGAGTCCTTGTTGTCGGATCTTCGCTGATGGTGTTTTCCAGCTACCGTTTTATCCGTCATGCTCACGCAAGTGGGGTGCCGGTTGCGGCCCTCAATCAGGGCGTTACGCGCGCAGACGATATGTTCACGCTCAAAGTGGAAGCGCCTGCAGATTGGTTGGACACCATGGTTAAGGTTTAGCGCTGTTCGAGGGCTAGCCCCCAAGAAGCGGCAGAGTTAGGATCGAGATCCCCAGAAGGAGGAACGCATGATGTTAACGACAGATTTCACCAAGCGCTCTCACCCCGTTAAGACGCTAGTTGGCATACGCACGTTGATTGGCAGCCTGGCGCTGTTTATCAGTATAAATGGCCTCGCCGATTCTCCCGATACCGAGCCTAGTGAAACATCTGGGAGTTCGATGCAGATGTCTGCCGAGCAGCAGGCCGCCCAACAACGAGTGGACGCGATTTTTGCGGACGAAACCGATGTGGCGGAGTTAGGCAGTGATCGATGCCTACCTGCACGTCGCATACGAGATGTAGACGTACTAGACCGACGAACCCTGGTCTTTGATATGGGCCGCAAGGACAATTATCTGGTCAGGCTGAAGCGCCAGTGCTTTGGGTTGAGACGCAACACGCCAATTAGCTATGAAATACATGGTGGCAGGCTTTGCCGATTGGATGGCATCCGCGCACTTGAAACCTGGGGCTTTAATCGATTTGTGCAAGGTCCCCGCTGCACGATTCCATCCTTTATCAAGGTTAGCGAGGCTGAGCTTGAGTTGGTTGAGGCAAGGATTGACGCAGCAAGAGCCTTCCGCACGACCCAGCGCGATGCAGATAAAGCGGCGCGCAGGGCCGCTAAGGCGGCTAGGGAACAAGCTGATGCTCAGCGCAGTTCGGAGGCTTCAATTGGCGGCTAGCGAATTCTCTGCCTGGGTCAGTTTGTTATCGATCTAGCATCAGGTCCGCCAGCGTTTCGAGCTCCGCTGGACTCCTGGCAGATACATTGAGCGAGGTGACCGGCGTCTCATCCCAAGCCTGTAATCGGTCGCGAATCTTGTCGATAGACCCGACCAGGGATATTTCGTCAGCAAGCTTGTCCGGCACCGCCATGGCTGCCTCGTCTTTTTTTCCAGCCAGATATAAATCCTGAATTACCGCGGCCTCGGCCTCGAAACCAAAGCGGCCGATCAGTTCTTTGTGAAAGTTTCGGTCTTTTGCGCCCATGCCGCCGATGTAGAGGGCAAGCATATGCTTCACCGGAATGAGGCCCTTTTCTTCGTCGTCGGTAATGTTGACGACAATTCCTTGGGTTACCTCAAAATCCGCCTTGGCATTAGACAGTGATGCGGAGTACACCTCCTGACGAAACGGCGAGTAGTAGAGTGGCAGCCAACCGTCGGCAATTTCCGCGGCAAGGGCGACATTTTTGGGCCCTTCAGCGCCCATCATAATGGGCAGATCAGCGCGGAGCGGATGCACAATGGAGCGTAGAGGTTTGCCGAGCCCCCAAGCTCCTTCTCCGGTGAAGGGTAGGGGGTAGTGGGGGCCATCGTTCGCCACAGGCTCTTCACGGGCGAGAACTTTTTTGATGATCGAAATGTACTCGCGAGTGCGTGACAGGGGTTTGGCAAAGGGTCCACCGTACCAGCCTTCGACGACCTGAGGCCCTGAAACACCGAGGCCTAGAATCATGCGTCCGTTCGACAAGTGATCCATGGTCAAGGCCGCCATCGCCATGGCCGTGGGGGTGCGAGCAGAGATTTGGCAAATGCCAGTGCCGAGGCGAATTTTGCTGGTCTGCGCCCCAATCCATGCCAGCGGTGTAATGGCATCGCTGCCATAGGCCTCTGCAGTCCACACCGAGTCATAGCCTAGGGATTCTGCCTTTTGCGCCATACCGACATGATGGGTCGGTGGCGTTGATCCCCAATAACCTAACGAAAGTCCTAATTTCATGCGCTTGCTCCTGTCACTCTTAGCCCTAAGCCTAGGCAATGACTGCACGGTTACCTAAATTCGGGTGTCCGCGGCATCCGCTGATCGGTCTGCCAGAATCTGCAAATTTTCTTGATGAGATTCCCGGTTGATCTTATACAAATTAATGCAGGCGATCGCGCAGAGCACCATGGTGCAGTAAACCGGCAGGAATAATGTTGCGAGTCGGTATCTGTGTTCATCGGTGAAATCAGCGAGACTCGTGATCGAGTCAAATCCCACAATCGATACGATGAAGCCTGCGCTGACCACGCCTGCCGCCGACACAAACTTACCCGCGAATCCTCGAGTTGCAAAAAACAAACCCTCAGACCTTCGATTCGTTTTCTTTTCGCTGTCTTCAGCAAGGTCGGCCATCATCGAGTCGATCATTGTTGCCGAAACAACCACTGCTGAAACCTCAACAAAGACAAAGGCTGAATAAAGTACCAAAGACGCAGTGCTCGTCAATTCAGGCCAAACACCGATCAGCACGGCGACATAGGGCATGGGGAAAAGTACCAGTCGCACCAGGGCCATACCGATGGCGGTATTTTTCTTTCCAAATCGCAGACCAACTCTGGGTGACAGGTAGAAAGACACCGCAGGCGCAAAGAGCAGACAAATGCCCGTAATCGCCATCTCCCAGCCGCTAAACATGAAAAAATATCTGACGTTGTATAGATATAGCGCGGTGTGCAGGCCCGCCGCCGCGCCGCCTAGCAATGAAAAACAAAATAGTGCAGCAAAATTTCGATTCTTCAGCGATTCAAAGATTTGCGCGAATTCTCTGCCAATGGCATTGAGTCGAAAGGGCTCGCTCGGTGGCGGCATTTGCATGGCTGCCCTTTGTGTTCCAATGCAGCTAAACAAGATCGTTGTCAAAATAATGCCAGATCCCACTGTACCGAAGATGGCGTAACCGGTTGGATCCGCAAAGCCATAGGCCCCCATCCAAAAGGTCAAGTTGATGATGTGAATGCCGTTGCCGCCTGTCCAACCGAAAAAATGCCTAAGAGCTAGCCACTTATTACGCCGGTCATAATCTTTTTCAAGCTCCGGCAGCAGGGCCGTACACGGCACCTCGAAGAGAGTCGTTCCTGTTCGAACCAACATGGCCATAACGAGAATGTAAACGAAGGCGTCCTCACCTCGGACATCAGCGATCGGATTGAACAATGCGTAAAAACCCGCAGGGAAAATAAACAAAGACGCATACATGAAAGGATGGCGCCTGCCTACTGAAGATCGAGTTTTATCGGACCAGTGGCCGAGTAAGGGGTCAGAGATAGCGTCCCAAACGATGGCGATGGCCAGCGCAATACTCGCCAGATAGCCCGGGACGCCAAGCGCTTGGTTAGCGAAGATTAATAAGACATATGAAAATGCGTTGTCTTTGATGCCATAGGCCATCGAAGACGAGCCATAAAACCAGAAGATCGGTTTTTTCTCCAGGGACACAGGTTCCACCTTCGCAGAATCCACGCGACCTGACCCTTGGGACACTGCCTCCATTTCTCCTCCCCCAAAGTGCTCCGGCTTTGACGCGCGTGCTGCGCTGGCGCCGATATTGTTGGAAGCCAATATCACAACGAAGATCTGTGTGTTGCAAGCAATTTCAACCAAAAGTTAATGGGCAAAAAAGGCGCATAGGCGCGCCCTGCTGCCGTTGCCGTTGCCGTTGCCGGGTGAAAAATAGGCAATAAAAGAGCGGTAGGTTATAGTTCAAAACGTCGACGTTCTGCTGGAGCAAGCAGCCACAGGCTGATCGCAATATGACCGCACTCCAACAACCTCCCTCAAGGCGCTCTGACGGTGCCAGTGGTTACAGCACCCAACACATCGCCGAACTACTTGGATTGTCTGAATCCCGCATCCGCGATTACGTGCGACGCAATCTGCTGCACCCTCAGCGCAATGCCATGGGACATTTTCGTTTTTCATTTCAAGACGTCGTATTTTTGCGTGCCGCCAAAGGATTGACCGATGCTGCCATCAGTGTACGCCAAAGCAATCGGGCGCTGACCAAACTCAAGGACGACCTCAGTCAACTCGAATCGCTCAGCGCAGTGCGTATCTACGCGAACGGTAGCGTGGTAGAGGTCAGAGACGATACAAAAGCGTGGGAAGTCGAGAGTGGCCAGCTGACCATGAATTTCTCGATACAGGAACTGGCGGCAAATGTGGCGGAGCTGGCCAGAACTGCAGCTGGCGGTGAGGAAAAGGCGCTAGAGGACCTCGACTCTGACGAATGGTATAACCTTGGTTTGGACTTAGAGGAAGTGGACCCAACACAGGCGCCAGATGCCTATCGTGAGGCGATACGATTGGATCCATTCAATGCTGACGCTCACGTCAATTTGGGCCGTCTTTACCAGTTAAGTGGAGACTTAAAGGGCGCGGCGCGGCACTACCAGCTGGCGTTGGCAACAAGACCAGAGCATCAGCTGGCCAACTATAACCTTGGTACAATCTTTGACGAACAAGACGACTGTGAGCGCGCAGAAATTTTCTACCGCAAAGCAAATTTGGTGCCGGATGCTCACTACAATCTAGCCCGGATTCACGAGCTGGCTGGCGATGAGATTAACGCGAGGCGCCACCTGCGGCTGTATCACAGGCTTATCGACCAGGACGGGGTCTAGCGATTCGCGAGAAGTTCTACTTCCTTCTGACGTACAGCACTAACTCGTGGTGCACCAATTCGTAACCGAATTCTTCAGCAATCTCATGCTGTAAAGCTTCAATACGCTCATTAACAAATTCAGTGACTTGGCCGCTGTCTACGTCGACCATGTGGTCGTGATGTCGGTCACCAGAGAGTTCGTAAACCGAGTGACCGTCATCGAAGTTGTGTCGGTCCACCATGCCCGCGGCTTCAAACTGCGTTAGGACTCGATAAACTGTCGCCAGTCCCACCGTATCTTCAGAATTCAACAATTTCTTATAAACATCCTCCGCGCTCATATGGTGCGGGTCGGCTTGTTCCAATACCTCCAGCACCTTTAATCGCGGCAACGTGACTTTGAGTCCGGCTTTTTTTAAGTCAGCTCCTGGCAAGAGTATCTCCGTAATGAGCGTTGGATACTTGTGTGCATGGTGTCAGTGACGAACCGCACAATTCGGTTTGAACGATACTTGGTGATGCACGCTATTGCTACCTGGACCGAAGCGGTAACCAAGTCAAATTTCCTGGTTATCTTTCCATGTCATCTTTTTATGTCATTGTGGACATGGGGTATACGTAATCGGCAAGGCTTTGAAATTATTGTAAAGTTGCAACGGCAGGGCGAAGCAAAAAAGCGACGTCGAATTCGGTTGCTAGGGCATGTTTGAAAGAGCATGTAGAAGAAAGAAAAACCGAGTTGAGAAAAACGAGATAAGAAGGAAGGGGAGTTATGCAAAATCTGGAAGTGTTTCGCGATGAGGTTCGAAGCTGGCTCGTCGAAAACTGTCCTGAATCCATGCGCACGCCCATGGATGCGAGTGAACATCCCGGCGGCGGTCGTAACGCTACTTACGCTAATCCGGATACGAAGCTTTGGTTAGAACGCTGCGCCGAGCGTGGGTATACTGCCCCTACTTGGCCCCAGGAGTTTGGCGGCGCTGGATTAAGCAAGGACGAGAATGTCGTACTAAGAAACGAAATGGGTCGGATCAACGCACGGCCACCCTTGGTTGGCATGGGCCTAAGCATGATCGGGCCGGCACTGCTTGAATACGGGACAGACACGCAAAAGGAAGAGCATTTACCCAAAATAGCTCGGGGCGATATTTGGTGGTGCCAGGGCTACAGTGAGCCAGGTTCAGGATCGGATCTAGCCAGCCTTCGTACTTCTGCGGTCGAAGATGGCGACGACTTCATTATCAACGGTCAAAAGATCTGGACGTCAGGGGCGAATCATGCGGACTGGATGTTTTGCTTGGTGCGCACGGACTTTGATGCACCGAAACACGAGGGCATTTCCTTCGTGCTTTTTGATATGACGACACCAGGTATCACGGTTAAACCAATCAAACTCATCAGTGGCCTGTCGCCTTTCTGCGAGACATTTCTGGATAACGTTCGCGTACCCAAGTCGAATCTAGTCTACGAGCTTAACAAGGGCTGGACTGTCGGCAAGCGCTTGCTGCAACACGAACGATCCATGATCGGAGGCATCGGCGGCGGTCAAAAGACTACGTCGCTCGAAGAGTACGCCCACAAGTATGTTGGCGTTGACGACACCGGCAAGATAGCGGACACATCTTTGCGCGGGGAAATACTTAGCCATCGAATGAATGACAAAGCTTTCGGCCTCACCACGCGACGCAGCGTAGAGGAATCTGCTACCGGCAATGCTCCCGGCGCCACCTCGTCTATGTTCAAGTATTACGGTACCGAGCAAAATATCGGCAAATACGACCTCATGCTGTCAATCATGGGTACACAATCCGTCGGTTGGACGGGTGACGGCTTTGAACAAGATGAGCTCAACACTACCCGTGCCTGGTTGCGCTCCAAGGCTAACAGCATTGAAGGTGGCACTTCCGAGGTTCAGCTCAACATCATTGCCAAGCGCGTACTTGGACTGCCCGATTAGGGATATTTAACTTCAGCAAAAAAGCCGGATGCTCCCGCAAAGGGGGCGTCGGGCCCGATTCGGACTGGCGGCTCCTGTCGCCATCTGCCAGCAACACCACCGAGTTGACAGATCTGCCTAGCCGACCCTTGGTAGCAATACCACAGACACCCGTTCATCTAGTTATTCGTACCTTTCATCGTCAAGAAGACGTTGAGATAAGCCACTTCGACTTAAATCCTCGCCGCCATTAGCGGGGGTGGAACAAACCCCAGAACTCCTGCTCTGAGGCACTAAGTGCCAAGGTAAAAACGAGGCTGGAGAGTATGATTTCAGACGATGCCACTGGGCAAGAACCCAATGACACGGAATCCATTGATGACATTAATGGTGATGAACGTAACGAAGAACGAGCCCATGTTGGTCAACTTCTACCGTGTCTAGATCGGATCGCCCGTTTACAGAGCACCCCAGTAGAACAGCTAGATTTACAGGAGGCCGCAGCGGTCCTTGATCGTCCCAATCTAAGTTGGCGAAAAGTTAAAAAGGGGCTGTCGGTCATTACCCGGCGTTTAGGTAGCCCAAAGCCAGAATGGGTTCGTCATCCTGATCCCGCGAATATGCCGTTACTCGCTTGGTCGAGTGATCAAGGTTTCGGGGTGTTGCGGGGTCAAAACGCGCTGGGTCAGTGGATCATCGAGGCATTTGAGGTAAAAAGTCAGACCTGGCAAGAACAAGCCTGTGACTCCCTACAGGGATTTCAGTTCACCAAACTCAGTCTGGCGAAGGTCTTTCGGTCAGGCGATTCCCCGGTTTACGAACTCATCCGCACGGAGGTTTTTTCGAACAAAAAGCTACTTTTTGAGGTGATCCTTGCGGGGGTTGTTATAAATGTCGTGGCCTTGGCCACCTCTTTCTACACCATGCTGGTCTACGATCGGGTGGTTCCTACGGGTGCGTTGAATACCCTGTGGGTGCTTACGATTGGCGTCGGGATCTCCGTGATCTATGAACTTATTACGAAGGTGTTGCGCCACCGACTCTACAATCGCCTGATTGAGGTGGTGGATCAAAGGCTCGCTCGCTCAACCTTTATGCAATTTCTCTCTGTTCGATTGGATCAGATGCCCGCTAGCGTGGGCTCCTTGGCATCGCAAATGAGAGGTTACGAAACGGTTCGAGGATTTCTTTCTGCCGCCACCAGTCACCTATTTGTTGACGCCCCCTTTGTGCTCCTTTTCGCGGCTATTATCGCAGCCATTGCAGGGCCCTTGGCCCTCATTCCTCTTGGAGTATTTCTTATTTGTCTTGTTATTGGTTTGTCGTACAAAAAACGCATCGAGGGCCTCACACTCAGCGTTGACCGCGCGGTAAACCTAAAGACGGGCCTCTTGGTAGAGGCGGTAGAAGGCGCCGAGACGATTAAGTCTGGTCAGGGCGGTTGGCGGCTTTTGTCTCGGTGGATGCAAACCACTGACAAAGCCCGCGAGCATGAAATGCAGTACCGAGATATCTCAGAGCGGTCGAAGCTTTTCTTGGGGAGCCTTCAGCAGGTGTCCTACGTCGGCATTATCTTCTTCGGTGCTCAGTTGGCCTCAGAAGGGGGGCTCACCCTCGGGGCTTTGATCGCCTGCTCAATTCTGTCCGGGCGAATTTTGTCCCCCGTTGTCATGGTGCCGGGTTTGCTTATCCAGTGGGGACAGTCGAAGGCCGCTCTGCAGGGTTTGGATCGGCTGTGGGCACTTCAGAACGATCACGCGGGCGAGCAACCTATCACCCTGGAGCAGATTCGCGGCAGCTATGCCATGGAAAACGTTGGATATTACTACAACGAGAATTTGGCCCTGCAAGTGCCGTCACTGAAAGTTCAAGAAGGTGAAAAAATTGCCATTCTGGGCCCCGTTGGTGCTGGCAAAACGACGCTGCTGAGACTGCTGTCGGGTATGTACAAACCCCAGGAAGGGCGAATTCTGTTCGACGATATCGATCTGAGCCAGATTTCCAAGCCCGTTCTTGCTGAGAACATTGGGTTCGTTCAACAGGACGGTCGTTTGTTCTCCGGCACGCTGCGAGAAAATCTAACCTTGGGTATGCTCGATCCGGGTGACAGCGCACTGCTTGATGTTGCTAGGGCTACCGGCCTGCTGCAGATGGTCATAACACCACATCCCAAGGGTTTGATGCAGGTTATCAACGAAGGCGGAACTGGCCTGTCTGGCGGGCAACGCCAGTTGGTTAACCTGACTCGCGCTTTTCTGCGTGAGCCCAAAATATGGCTCCTCGACGAACCCACAGCATCCATGGATCGAGCCCTGGAGCAAACGATTATTGCCGCCTTGGGCGAGCGGCTTACGCCAAAGCAGACACTTTTTTTGGTTACCCATAAACCAGAGCTGCTGTCTCTGGTTGACCGGATCATCGTGGTGGCAGACAAGAAAATTGTTGCCGACGGTCCGAAGGAGGCGGTTCTAGCGCGCCTGACAAATCAATCTCGTCAGGGGGTGGCGAATGTGACCGCTCAATCTTCGGACGGTGATCAACAAGCCAAGGAGCAAGACCATGAATAATCTCCCGGCAGTTGGCCCGCAGGTCTCCCAATCGAATCAGTTGGTATTGTCTGATCAGGAGGTTTATGTCGGGCGAGAGGCGCTTGATGAGGGCCCATGGTGGTCATCGATGATCTTGTTCCTCGCCATTGGAGTGGTCGCCTTCTTCTCATGGGCGGCATGGTTTGAGATCGATCAATCAGTACGAGCAGCAGGCCAAATAATCCCTACCGCGCGCAATCAGATTGTTCAGGTCGTGGACGGCGGGGTATTGGCAGAATTGTTTATCGAGGAGGGTGAAGAGGTCACCAAGGGACAAAAACTTGCTGTATTGGAGAAGGAGCGTGCTCAGGCTTCCTTCGAGGAAGGGCGTGCCCAAGTAGCGGGCCTGCGCATCGCGCTGATACGCGCGAAGGCTGAGGCGAATCGAATCGAGCCACAGTACGGTGACGAGGATCTTGAATATACCGCCTTTGTCGCTGCCCAGATGAAGCTGTATGAGCAGAAGAAAGGCGCCCTGCAGGATACCTTGGCACTACTGGGCTCCAACCTCGATTTAGCGCGCCAGCAACTCGACATAAACGAGCAGCTGTATGTTTCCCAGGACGTCAGCAGTCTCGACGTCATGGATGCCCAAGCTCGAGTGTCAGAGGCACAAAACAATTTCATCGATGCAGAGAACAAGTACCT